>JAZRWU010000124.1:0-2207 GCA_045599885.1 Bacteroidales bacterium
CCTTCTTCCCTATACTCTTCTTTCGGAGCGAAAGGATCGCGGGCATACTTCCGGGTAGGCTTCCAGTTGTTAGTATCTAATTGAAAATCAGTATAATGAATGGTATTTAGCATCGCCTCGGCCATCAGGAAACGGGTGTCGCCGCGACGCAGGGCCAGCAGACTTTCCACATCGGTCTCGGCGACGCACAAAGCACCGTCCGCTTCGAAACTCCGGGCTTGTGCCAGACATTCTCCCGCTTCGGTGACCAGACGTCTTCCGCCATACACTTCATCCGAAGTGGATTCGCCCGATGAGGGAGAGGCGCAGACATAGGTGCAGACGTTCAGATACGAAAGCTGGGTATATTGTTCTCTCCAAGTCCTGTAATCGCCGAAGCGTTCCGGAACAGCGCAGGGATTCAGAATCAACGTGGCCCCGGCCAGACAGAGCTGACGGTGGCCGTCCTGGAACGACGTGGCGTCAAGACCGTTCTCCACGCCAACGAGCACCTCACCGCAACGCAACAGCTGATGTCGGTGGAAAGGAACGCTCTGCCCGCACAGACAGATGTTCTCCGGCCAGACCGAGGGCGTATGGAACCAACGGCTCATCGACGCTGGCAAAGTCATTTGGGGAAATACGGCCAGCATTTGTCCTTGTTGAATGGCCACCGACAGGATAATGAGCTGATTGGCCAGACGGTAGGGTAGACTGAGCAGACACAGCGTGGGAATGTCGCAGGTCTTTTCGAGAATCTCCCTCAGTGAACTTTCGGCGGCTTCCAGCAGACGGCTCTGGAAAAACAGGTCTCCGGCGGTGGTGGAAGTGAGGCAGAGCGTCGGAAAGCAGAGAATCTCCACCTGTTGTTCTTCGGCCAGAGCAATCTGGTCGAGTATCTTTTCAGTATTGAAGCGGCAATCGGCCACTTTAAGCTCCGGAGAGGAAGCTGCCACTTTGACAAATCCGTATTTCATATCGTTATCGAGTTGTGCGGGGTTCTATCCGTAACCGTTCAAAACAGGAACGAGGCCACCAGACAGGTCTCGCTCAGACGGCCGGGGTGAAAGCTTCGGAAGTCGTTCATCCAGAACTTCCGGCGGTATTGCAGCGACAGGCGGCTGAGCAAATCCACACCGGCACCGTAACAATATCCCCAGGACATGCGCTCGGTCCACTTGCCGGGCTTGACCATCATCCCTTCTTCGTCACGGGCGCTGAAAGCCATATTGGCGAAAGCACCACCTGAAATATAGGGGCGGATCCAGCCGAAATGGATGCCCAGCTGGAATTGGGCGGGCATGGCCGAAATGAACGTGTAGCGCTGGTCTCCGCTCCCGTTATAGACCATATAGGCGATTTCAGGCTGATAATAAATGCCCGGAAGCAGTCGGCTGTTGCGGAAAATGCTGAAGTTGAATCCTTCGTTGGCGTTGAGACAGGGCGCGAGAGGATGGTATGGCGTTTGGCTCAAGTCGGCCAGCGTGGTATTGACCGAAAGGGCAAGACCGGTTTTGGGAGAATAGGTGTTCCTGGGTTTGGATACGTCATCTTCCTTGTTGTTTCTGGCGGATAAAGGCAGGACAGAGGCCACCATGAGGGCGACCGACAGGATGACTTTCAGCCAAGAAGGGTAGTGCATAGGTCAGTGACTTTGAAATCCGTTACAAAAATACGATGAAAAAACGAAAAATAGCCGGATTTGCAGTATTTTTGTGTTCATCTTTCTAGGATATCACGTTGTGTTTTGAATGAAGTCAGATATATATTCCCGCATCCGGAAAACTAAGGCATTCCGTCTGTATGGTCTTATCGCCTGTGCCTTGCTCCTGTCTTTCCCTTTGTTGGCGGAGACGCGACCCAATTTGCCCGTTTATCATGCGAAGTCGTCCGAAGCGGCGGCTGCCTGGGCCGATTCCGTGCTGAACACGATGAGCCTGGAGGCCAAGGTGGGACAATTGTTCATGCCGATTGTGATGGCCGATCCCGACGGCGGCTGGCCGGAAAAAATCCAATCCTATATCGAAAAGGAATACGTGGGAGGATTGCTTTTCCATAAAGGCAACCCCCTCAATCAGTTGGTGGCGACCCGGAAAGCTCAGGAAACGGCTGCTGGAAGCGGTCAGGTTCCTTTGTGGATTTCCGCCGATGCGGAATGGGGACTTTCGATGCGTCTGTCCGAAACGATGTCCTTTCCCCACAATACCACGCTCCGGGCTGTCCGCGAT
>JAZRWU010000125.1:0-4818 GCA_045599885.1 Bacteroidales bacterium
TGCCGACACCAAGGGAGAGGGACACAATGTCTCCAACAAATACATGCCGAACGATTCTTCCATCCTGCTCAATCAATACAACGAGAACCTTTCGACTTCCCACTCGATTTCATTCCGAGGTTCCTACGTCGAGCCTTTGTGGGATGTCTACAACACCGTGGAATTCGGCGCACAGGCCAATTACTCCAAACGCTACTCCAAACGCGACCAATGGGACTACAACGAGGAGAGCGGCGATTTTGACCTTTACAATTACGAATACAGCAACGAATTCTGGAACACCAGCCTTTCCGAAAACATCTCGTTCAAGTACAATTACCGCGACAGTTCCAACACCATCAACCTGACGGCCGGTTTCACGGGACAGCCCTCCCAGACCTACAGCTATACCCTGTATGGCGACGGCGAGATCCGGGACATTCCCAATTCGGTTTTCAACTACTCTCCTTCTCTCCTGCTGCGCTACAACATCAAAGGCAACCGGCGCAACTACATCCGTGTCGATTATCAGGGACGCAGCACCGAACCGACGGTCAATCAGATGCAGCCCGTCAAGAACAACACGAACGTGATGCGCGAGACGGTGGGCAACCCGGGACTGCTGCCTTCGTTCGCCCATTCTTTGAGAATGCAGTTCTCTCATTCCAATCCGGAATCGCTGGCTTCGTTCAGCACCTCACTCAACGCCTCCATCACCCAGAACGCGATGGTCAGCAACAGCATCTACGACGCCTCCGGCAAGCAGTACAATCAGACGGTCAATGCCGATGCCAACCCATACAACGTGAGCGCCAGCATTATGTACAACCGACCGATCATCAAAAACCGGCTTCATCTGAACACCAACACCCAGGGCAGCTACCAACAGCGCATCGGTTATTCCTCGCGTAACGTCAGCCTGGAGGAAATCAACTCCAACGACATTCTCGACGGCAAACTGATGCTCGGCGACCGCAGTCTTACCGACAACTACAGTGTCAGTGAGAATCTTTCGCTGACCTTCACGCACGATGTCATCGAGGTAGGCGCGAGAGGCAATTTCCGATATTCCAACACGCTCAACAACCTCAATACCGATATCCGGCGCAGCACCATCAACTGGTCCACTTCCGGCAATGTGACGCTGCATCTCCCCTACGATATCAATATCGACAACAACTTGAGTTTCAGCGCCAGACAAGGATATGCCGGCTTTGACAAGAACGAATTGCTCTGGAATCTCAGTTTCAACAAACCCGTCTTCAAGAAAAGGTTCACCTTGCAACTCAGCGCCAACGATATTCTGCGCCAGCGTCTCAATATCAACCAGAATATCGGCGACAACTCCGTATCTTACAGCCAGACCGATATCCTGAGCTCCTACTTCATCCTCTCTTTGACCTACCGCGTCCGTCGTTTCGGCGGTCCGAGAGGTGGACGGGGCGGCATGATGCAGCGCCCGATGATGGCTCAGACGGCGGAGACATCCGAAGCCGGGCAGAGCGATGAGCCGGGCTCTTTCAATCCACCTTCGCTGGATGCCTTGCAACAGAACAGCGATAATGCCGCCAACGGCAACCGCGGCAATTTCCAAGGAACTCAGGACGGCAACCGTGGCGGCCAGAATACTCAAGGGGCGCAGGGCGGCAGCAACCGTGGTGGCGGAAACTTCGGAGGTGGAAACGGAAACTTCGGAGGAGGTTTTGGTGGCGGATTCGGTGGCGGATTCGGTGGCGGAGGCCGCGGATTCTGATCAGTATTCTTCCACCCTCGGACCGAGTTCTATCAATTCCAAATTACGGATATTGCCCTCACCCAGTTCAAAACGCATGAGCGTCCGGACCAGATGGAAGCCCTGACGGCCTGCAGCACCCGGATTGACGCAAAGCATATTCCGTTCTTTGTCAAACATCACCTTGGCGATATGGGAATGACCGCAGACGAACAGACGCGGTTGGAAATCGCTGAGCGCTTTCAGAATCTGAGGGGCATAATGGCCCGGATAACCGCCGATATGCGTCAGCAGCACACTGACACCTTCGGTCTCGAAATAGAGCGTCGGAGCATAATTGTAGCGGACCGGATAGCCGTCGCAATTGCCGCAAACACCACGCAACGGTTTGATTTCCAATAATTTCTCAGCAATTTCATCACTACCGAAATCTCCAGCGTGCCAGATTTCATCGCATTCGGCAAAATATTTCCCATACTTCTCGTCCCAGTAGCCGTGGGTATCCGAGATTACACCGATTTTTTTCATATTCCGATACGGATCCGCCATTCAGCGGGATAAAGATTGTTGGCCCGCTTGCCGAGTTGCTTGACCCAGCCCAGGGGGCGTTGTTGATATTTGACCAGCAGAAATCCTTTGGGGCAGCTTTCCGGCAAGGTCAGGGCTTCCCGATGCAGATAGGCCAAAGCCTGAACGCGGTCGAGGGTGGCGGCGGGGGAAGCGGGTGCGGCTCCGGACAAGGCCCAGGCGGGCGACGGAATGAAATCCTTACCCTTACACTCTCCTAGGCACACACCAGCCATCAGCAAAGTCAGATGACGGCTCATCTGCTGATAGAAATCATAATGGAGTTGAGGAAAGGCGAACCAGCGTCCCTTGCGGTCCTGCTCCACCCTCAGCGAAGACGGAAGCCAGGAATTCAAAGGCTTTCCCCAAAAATCCGGCAGAGAGACTTTGCTTTCCTGCAGCTTTTTGCGTCCGCCGCGCGGAGCATCCACCGGCCATGGATTTTTCTCGGAACGGCTGCCTTCTCCCGTGTCCGGTTTATGAAGCAAGGCCATGAACAGACCTTCTCCACGGGTCTTGTGAGGCAGGAAACGGCAGACCGGTGCATTGTATTTCAAAGGCCCTGTAATCTCCGGAAAAGCATTCGGAGCGGCAATTTCCACGGCTTCCATGCCATAGGTTTCCATCAGCCAACGGACATTTTCCTCGTTTTCTTCCGTATTGTAAGTACAAGTACTGTAGATGAGGAATCCACCCGGCTTCAAGCAGGGATAAATGTCTTTCAAAATGCCCCGCTGCCGTTCGGCGCAGAATCGGACATTGTCCAGGCTCCAAGCTTCCAGAGCCGCCGGCTCTTTACGGAACATACCTTCTCCCGAGCAAGGCACATCGGTCAATATCAGATCGAAGCACTCGCGTAAAGGAGCAAAATCCGCCGGTTCGTTCTGACTGACCGCCACCGAGACCCGGCCCCACTTCTGAAGGTTCTCACAAAGGATATTGGCGCGGTTATGGACCGGTTCATTAGTCACGAGCAGACTGTCATCGGGCAGCAGATTGGCCAACAAAGTGGATTTTCCTCCTGGAGCGGCACAAAGATCCAGCACCCGCAAAGGACGGTTTTCCATACCGCCAAGAACTTCGAGAGCTTTCCCGGCCGCCTGACACAAAAACATCGACGAGGCTTCCTGCACATAATAGGCTCCGGCATGAAGCTGTGGGTCCAAAGTGAAAGAGGGCCGTTCGGAAAGATAACGTCCCTGCTCACACCAGACGACAGAGCCGATGACGGGAAGGCCTGCGATTCTTTCCTCATCCTCCAGCGGTTTGAGGCGGTTCAACCGGATGCTGACAGGCGAAGTCTCCTCCAGCGACGAAAAGAAGGCCTCGGATTCATTTCCCAAGAGCTCCCGCATCTGTCTGACAAAGGCTTCAGGAAGATTCATTTTCTGATATATGGAATATGGGAAAGCATGTGTCCATTTTTCAGCGATAGAGTTGTTTGGATTCCTCCCAAACAGCATCCATTTCCTCCAAAGTCATATCTTTGAGCGAGCGGCCCTGTTTGAGCGTCTTTTCCTCAAGATAGTTGAAACGCTGCCGGAACTTGCGGTTGGTCTGCTCCAGCGCGTTATCGGGATTGACTTTGTAGAGCCTTGTCACATTGATGAGGCTGAAGAACAAATCGCCGAATTCGGCTTCCAGACGGCTGCGGTCGCTGTCGGGAGAAAGGCGGCTCATTTCCTCGCGGACCTCGGCGATTTCCTCCTGAACTTTTTCCCAGGCACCTTCGGCATCGGCCCAATCGAAGCCTACGCCCCGGGCCTTGTCCTGCATACGGAAAGCCTTGATCATCGAAGGCATGGTGTCGGGAACGCCCGCCAGTACGGAACGGTTGCCGTCCTTTTCCTTGAGTTTGAGTTTTTCCCAATTCTCCGCCACAGCCGTTGCCGTTTCCGCCACGGCCGTACCGTAAATGTGCGGATGACGGTAGATCAATTTTTCACATAGGTGCTCCAATACATCCTGAATATCGAACAATCCGCGTTCCTCACCGATTTTCGCATAAAAAACGATATGCAGGAGTATGTCTCCCAATTCCTTGCAGACATCGGGAAATTGTTCATTGACCAATGCCTGACTCAATTCGTATGTTTCCTCTATCGTCAAAGGACGGAGGCTTTCAAAGGTCTGTTTGCGGTCCCAGGGACATTCGGCGCGCAGCCTGTCCATCACATCCAGCAGGTTCCCGAAGGCCTGCATTTTGCTTTCTCTATCGTGCATACGGTGGCTTCTGAGTATTGGTTATCGGACAAGTCCTTTCTTCAGGGCTGTCGGTTTACGGGGCACAAAAATACGGAAAAGCCTTGAGAGATTCCCCTATTACCCTATGATATTTGACATAAAATCCATAATTTTGCCGATTATTCGGCAAAAAGCCTTCCGGTCTCACAACCGACAGATTTTCAGAGATATACATATTTTATTCATTCATAAAGCCTTATGGAACTTCCATCAAAGTACAATCCTGCCATAGTCGAGGATAAATGGTACCAGTATTGGACCGAGCACAAGCTCTTCCATTCCGAACCGGACGAGCG
>JAZRWU010000126.1:0-3649 GCA_045599885.1 Bacteroidales bacterium
GATCTTCAGATGGTTTTCCGTACCCGCAACCGCCGTGTGGGTGCCGCATGGTCGCACGATAGAGGAGAGACATGGTCGGCCCTTGACAGCACCAGTCTGCCCAACAACAATTCCGGTACGGATGCCGTCACTTTGAAAGACGGCCGTCATCTTTTGGTTTACAATCATGTACTGCCTCCGAATGAAGAACCCAAAGGACCCCGTACTCCGTTGAATGTCTCCCTTTCCAAGGACGGTGTCAATTGGTATGCCTCTTTGGTTTTGGAAGATTCTCCCATCAGTCAGTATTCCTATCCGTCTGTCATCCAAGGAGAGGACGGGTATGTTCATATTGTTTACACTTGGCGCCGTCAACGTATCAAATACGTCAAAATCGATCCCCGCAAGCTTCAGATGAAGAAAATAGAGAATCTGACATGGCCGGGACACGATTCACCTCTGGCGATGGAGAATGCCGGCGAAACTCCTTTTCCCATTTCCGCCTGCGATTGGATGTTGCTCAAACGTCAGAAGGACGGAGCCCTGCAACTTGCCCGTGAGATAGGCTGCGATGGACTCGAAGTGGATATGGGCTCGCTCAGCAAGAACGTGACTTTTCAGTCCCGTTTCAAGAACAATCCTGAGGAACTCATGCATTATAAAGCCTTGGCGGCCCAGACCGGTATCCGTATCTCATCTGTGGCCATGTCGGGATTTTATGCCCAGTCCTTTTCCACCCGCGACAGTTACATCGAGCCGGTGGCTGACTGTATCGAGGTTATGAAAGGCTTGGGTGTCAAGGTGGCCTTCCTTCCGCTTGGTATCACCTCCGATTTGAAGAATAATCCCGAGCTTCGTCCTCAAACGGTTGAAAGACTGCGCGAAGTGGGTCAAATGGCCGAAAAAGCCGGAGTTGTTATCGGCATAGAAACCACTCTTTCCGCTGCGGAAGAACTTCAATTGCTCAAAGAAATCGATTGCCCCGCCATCAAACTCTATTACAAGTTCCAGAATCCTATTGCGGGCAACCGCGACATACTGGAAGAACTGCGGCTATTAGGTTCCGAAAACATCTGCCAGATCCATTGTACCAATACCGATGGCGTATGGCTTGAAAATGATCCCCAACTCGATATGCCGGCCATCAAACAAGTCCTGGAAGAAATCGGCTATACCGGCTGGCTGGTGATGGAACGTTCCCGTGACGCTTCCCAAGTCCGCAATGTCCGGGTCAATTATGGAGCGAATTGTGCTTTCCTGAAAAGAATCTTCCAACCCGAATGATTTCCTATCAAAGCAGCGGAATAAGAGATAGAAATGGTTCTTACACTTCGGATGCTATGAAAAGAAATGGCTGCATTATTCATGTGGCGGTCCTGATGTGGGTCATAGGGATGAACACCTCCTGCTCAACCCGTCACCAATCCTATTTGTCGGTGACCGAAACAACGGTTGAGGCTCCTTTTGAGATGCCGGCGATTCAGACTCCCGATTTCAGTCGGGCGCCGCGTTATTCCATTGTGGATTTTGGAGCCGTCGAAGGCAATCAGACCGCCAATTCCAAAGCCATAGCGGATGCCATGGCGAAGGCCAGCCCTCGTGGCGGCGTGGTCGTGGTGCCGGCCGGAGAGTGGAAAACCGGCCCTGTCCATTTCAAAAGCAACGTCAATTTGCATTTGGAAGAGGGAGCGACTCTGCTGTTTTCAGCCCATCCGGAAGATTATCTTCCCGCTGTTCATTCTTCGTGGGAAGGAATGGAATGTTATAATTTTTCTCCGCTGATTTATGCCTACGAATGTGAGAACGTGGCATTGACTGGCAAAGGTACGCTCAAGGCTGAGATGGAAGTATGGGAAACTTGGTTCTCCCGTCCGCAGGCCCACATGAACGGATTGAAGTATCTGTATAACAAAGCTATGGCGTATGCGCCTATGGAAGAACGGGTTATGGTGAATGACAGTTCGCATCTCCGTCCACAGTTCATCCAATTCAACCGCTGCAGTCATGTGCTTCTCGATGGCCTCACAATCCGCAACAGCCCTTTCTGGACGAATCATTTCTACCTTTGTAAAGATGTGATTATGAGGAATCTGGATATACAAGCCCTGGGCCATAACAACGACGGTGTGGATCCGGAGATGACTCAGAATATGCTCATCGAGAACTGTGTTTTCGACCAGGGGGATGACGCTATCGCTCTGAAGTCGGGCCGTAATCCCGAGGGATGGCGGCTTCAAACACCAACTAAGAATGTGGTTATCAGACATTGCACGGTCAAAAATGCCCATCAGTTATTGGCTGTCGGAACGGAATTGTCCGGAGGTATTGAGAATATCTTGATAGACAGTTGTACCGTTCTTCCCGAAGCCAAAATCAATCATCTGCTGTTCATCAAGACCAATGAGCGTATGGGCGGCTATGCGCACGATATTTATGTGAGCCACATCCAGGCTGGCCATATTGACAAAAGCATGGTCGGCATCGAGACGGATGTGCTGTTTCAATGGCGCGATCTGGTGCCGACCGAAATCCGCCGGCTCACTCCTATAGAAAATATTTATGTGCGGGATATGCAAGCCGCCGACGTGAATAGAATATGTCACATTTACGGTCAGGAGGAGCTCCCTGTGGGTCGGGTGATGCTGACAAATGTTCATGCGGAATATGTCCGTTCTGAGGATTCTGTCCTTGTGAGGAACGCTGCTTTTGAAATAAATTGAATTAAGAAGCTGTTTAAATTTCTTACAACAACAATAATTTATGGTGTTTTCGATTTTTTTTTGAGGCTCTTTTTGGCCTGTTTCGCTCATCTTTTTGCTCAAATAGCCCGCTATTCTACGCAAAACGATAGACAAAACATTCTCAAAAAACAGCTCTCAAATAATCTCGAAACAAATTTAAACAGCTTCTAAATATTGTAATACGATGAACATCAGACAATTATTATCTTTTGCCATGGGCTTGGCCATATCCATGGTTTTCCCCATGTATGCTACCACTGTCTATGTCTCTCCTTCAGGGAACGATGCGGCAGATGGCAGTGCCGACTCTCCGAAAGCCAGTCTCCAGGCGGCCATACGGCAAGTCCGCCATCTCAGAAGAGTTCAATCAGAACCTTTTACGGAAGCCGTGGAAATCCGTATGTTGCCAGGAGTATATGAGTTGGATAAAACGCTGAATATCCGCCCCGAAGATTCCGGAACTCCCGAAAGTCCTACCATTATCCGGTCCGAGGGAGGCGAGGTTGTATTGAGCGGTGGCCGCCGTCTGCCTGCTTCGGAATGGCATAAGGCCGGCCGGGTGAAAGGATTGCCGAAAAGCGCCCGGCATAAAGTCTGGGTATGCCCACAGCCTAAAGTATCGGGCCGTTACGTGGAATTCCGTCAGCTTTGGGTGGAAGGTGCGAAAGCTCAGCGTGCCCGGACTCCCAACGACGATTCTTTGCCCCGTATTCTGGCTTGGGACAAGGTCAATGAAGTGTTGAGCATACCGGCATCGGCCTTGCCTGTCTCAGGCAAAAAAGGATTCCGGACTTTGGACGGCATGGAAATGCTGCTGCATCAGATGTGGGCCGTCGCCAATCTGAGAGTCGCCGGAATCGAATGGGAGGACGATACCTGCCTTGTCCGCTTCCATCAGCCCGAGAGCTTGCTTGAAGCCGAACATCCTT
>JAZRWU010000127.1:0-1779 GCA_045599885.1 Bacteroidales bacterium
TTTTCTGATGTCCGCATTGAAGCCGACAAAATCGAAGGTGACCAGATCTGGCTTCATATTTTTCTGCAACCCCGTCCGCGCATCTCGTCCGTCAACTACAACGGAATGAAAAAATCAGAGAGGGAGGAAATCGAGGAAAGACTCAATCTGGTGGTCGGGAACCAGATCACGCCCAACATCATCGGACGCGCGGAGACACTGATCAAGAAATATTACGACGGCAAAGGATTCAAGAACGCCGATATCTCTGTCTCTCAACGTGATGACCAGAACGCCTCCAATCAGGTGATTGTGGATATCAATGTCGACAAACACGAGAAAGTCAAAGTCAATCAGCTGATTATCGAAGGCAACGAGGCTCTTCCGAAAGGCAAGATTGATTGGGTGATGAAGAAAACCAACGAACGCGGCAATCCTCTCACCTGTCTGCGCACGCGCAAGTATATAGATAAGGAATTCACCGAGGACAAATATTCGCTTATCCAGAAATACAACGAATTCGGTTACCGCGACGCCACCATTGTCAAGGACTCCGTTTATAAGTTCAACGACAAGAGCGTCAATGTCTATATGAAAGTGGATGAAGGTCAGCAGTATTTCTTCCGCGACATCACCTGGGTCGGCAACACGCTCTACAACAGCGAGACGCTCGACAGGGTACTGCAAATCAACAAAGGCGATATCTACAACCAGAAACGGCTCAACAAACGTCTGTTTGAGGAAGAAGGCAACGACATCCAAGACCTGTATATGGACAACGGTTACCTGTTTTTCCGTCTCGACCCCGTGGAAATCCGCGTCGAAGGCGACTCCATCGACTTGGAAATGCGTATTTCGGAAGGCAAGCCGGCCACTATCAACCGCATTGAAATTGCCGGAAACGACCGCCTCTACGAGCATGTGATCCGCCGCGAGCTCTATATCAAGCCCGGACAGATGTTCAACAAGAGCGCACTGATGCGTTCGGCACGTGAAATAGCCCAGACCGGCCATTTCGATGCCGAGAATATGGGTATCAACCCGATTCCCGATGAAGAGAACGGTACCGTGGACATTGATTTCAACCTGACGACCAAAAACAACGACCAGGTCGAATTCTCGCTCGGTTATGGTACTACGGGTATTGTCGGTTCAGTCAGCCTGAAGTTCACCAATTTCTCGCTCCGCAACCTGGTCAATCTCGGAACGTATCGGATTCTTCCGCAGGGCGACGGACAGACCCTCAGCCTGACGGGACGCACCAACGGCAAATATTATCAGTCGTACAGTTTTTCATTCACGGAACCCTGGTTGGGCGGCAAACGGCCGAACGCCTTCTCGCTCGGAGCTTTCTTCTCGTATCAGACCGGCGTCAGCGACCGTTACTGGAAGAACTACTACAACAATATGTACAACTACTATAACAACTATTACGGCTATGGAGGTTACGGTGGATATGGCGGATACGGCTATGGCGGTTATGGCGGTTATGGTGGTTATTACGACGATTATTACTCCAATTACATGGCCATGGAGCAGGATCCCAACAAGTTCATCAAACTTTGGGGCGTGTCTGCGGGTATCTCGCACCGTCTGACCTGGCCGGATGACTATTTCCAGATATATACCGAACTGGCTTTCCAGCAGTACGACCTCCACGACTGGCCCTACTTTATGATCAGCGACGGAAAGAGCAACGATTTCCACCTCGGTGTCACCATCAGCCGAAGTTCCATCGACAATCCACTCTACACCCGTTCCGGTTCCACCTTCACACTGTCAGCCAATATCGCTCCGCCC
>JAZRWU010000128.1:0-1653 GCA_045599885.1 Bacteroidales bacterium
CTCGAAGAAATCGTTGCCCTCGGAATAGCCGCGGTTGCTCTTGTAACTGCTTACGGGCACGATGCCGAGCTCGCCGGCCACATCCGTGCTCTGTGTCTCGTTGCTGTCGCAGCTTCCGAAAGCCAGAAGGGCCAGCGGAAGGGCGAGAAGAGATAATTTTTTCATTGTGTGTATGTATTTATTTGTATTACTCTAAAGTTGATGAAACCAAGGGAAAGATTGGGGCATCCCGGCCCGTGCGAAGGGGACAGGATGCGCCAATGGCTTTTTATTCGGCCGGCCACACGAGGCGGACGGAGTGCGCATTTATGCGTAAGGTCATGTAACAGACCATGCCATAGGACTGTTCGAATGCCACAGCCTTGGTTTCGTCTCCGGCAGAAGACGACCAAAAGCTTGCGTCGTAACTGCTACAATGCACTTGATTATCAAAATAAGTGCCTGAACTTGGCAAAATGGCAAGACCTCGGCTATTATCTTCCCAATTGTAGTCTTCAGGGATATCAGTACCTTCGAACTGGTCAGGTTTGAGGACGAAACTGGTGTAGCCTGGAATGACTTCTTTATAACCAACAAAGGAAGCCAAGAGAGCAGTCATATCATCAGAACTGAGTGTCGCCCAATTGCCACCCAAGGCCTTGCCGAAGTTGAGAACATCACCGGTTCCGCCAGAGATGCTTGTTTCCGTTCCGAAAGCGCCGAAGTCACCGCCTTCGACAGCTTTCGTGACATCCCATTGGAAAAGACCTGAGACGTTCTTTTCGTATTTCAGTCCCGGGTATGTGGAGACCAAGTTGGCTTCCTCAACAGGAGGAGACGTCAGGTCTTCTACATGTTCTACATCATAGCGTGTATGGAAGTTCCACTGCTTCTCCTCGATACCGAACGAATAACGCGGAGTCGCCCCCACACCATTGTCTTTGCAGTAGAGGTTGCCGCTTGCGAAATAGACCTTCTTGCCATCGGCTACGCTGTAAGCGAACGGAATCACGTTCTTGCTGTAGAAAAGGATGTTGATGGGGTTCTCCATCTCGTTGAATTTCTTGGCCGTCATCTTGAGTTCAACGGTGCTGACCTTACTGGAGTCTTTCCAACGGAAGAAACCACCGTCGCAGCTGGCGGAAATCGTTATCAGCTCGTCCTCAGCGTAGAGTTTCGGAGTGAAAGGCTCACCGTTGATAAGAATCGAGGTCTTGTCAGGGTCAACATCCACGTATTCCGTATGGAAGTTCTCGGCTTTCAGCGTCGTGTATCTGTTCTCGCCCCAAGGCTCGACCGTGGGAACTACCGTGATTTCGGTGGCCGTGATGTGGATGTTGTAGATGTAGTGCTGGCCCATGAACCAGGTGCCGCTCGGGAGTTCGAAGCGGTAGCTGTTCGGGTTGACGTCGTTGCCCAGCGTGTAGTGGAGCGTGAAGGCGCAGTTCTGCTGCTGAGGAATGAGCATGTCGAGCTGCTGGGCTTCCATCGTGAGGTCGGTCACGGGATCGACGCGCTCGTTGTCGACCGTCACCTTGCCGGCCGTGTTGGAATTGAGGTTCCATTCGGCCATCACGTCGCCCTCGTTGCGGCGGATAAGGAGCTTGCCGGCGTTGTAGGCCTGCTCCAGCTCGATTTTGCCGAAATGGACGATGGATTTATCGCCGTTCATGT
>JAZRWU010000129.1:0-3187 GCA_045599885.1 Bacteroidales bacterium
CTTGCCGGAATGATTCAGACAGAAGTCACAGCCCTCATCGAAAGCACTGTTGGAAACGAGCAAATCAGTCAGGCAGATGCCACTTCCATTGTCAGCACTGTATCCGCCAGCAAAAATCTGATTATGCAGAGGATAGGTCATACGGTTACGGTAGTTGAATGTTATAAAAAACTTCCGAACAATGGAGTAGAGGTCCGTCTGACGCTTGCTTATAATGCCAAGATGGCCATGGAAGAAGCCAAAGAGGTTATCAAGAAACAACTCGAACAAAAAGGCGAAGACCTTCACGAACAACTTGATGCCATCTGGAGTCAAGCCACTAAATAATGTGTCGGAAGAAACTTTTCGCAGCATTGTTGCTGCTCATTCCCTTGATGTCGTCAGCACAAAGAATGCTGACGACTGAGGGTGATTATACCTATTATGGTCCTACCAATATCTCTCCCGATCAGGCTAAGATGATTGCTTTGGAGCGGGCGAAAACGCAGATTATCGCAGATCATTTCGGGACGATAGTGGGTGTGAATAATTCTACTTTCGTGCAAAACGGACCTGAGTCAAGTTCTGTATCTTTCTTATCTCTTGGAGAAAGCGAGGTGAAAGGAGAGTGGCTTGAGACGATTGGCGAACCTGTTTTCTCTATGTCTTTTGAACAGAATCTTCAAGTTGTCAAAGTCCATGTTGTCGGAAGAATCCGGGAGTTGAATGTGGCCAGAACCCAACTCAATGCCAAAATTCTTCGTAACGGCATAGATGACAAGTATGAAAGCGATGAATTCAAAGCGGGAGACGAACTGTTTATTTCATTTTCCAGCCCCGTTGACGGTTATTTGGTCATCTATTTGTACGACCAGTATGGAGTATCCCGTCTTCTTCCAGTGAAGAATCAGAAGGAGGGCAGCGTATTTGTGGAAGCTAATCAGCGCAATGTTTTCTTCTCCAGACGTGCTAATGTGTACTCGGCTGAGGAAAACAGATACATTGAAAGGATTTTCAGTGAGTATGAGATGACATGCTCGGGCGATGTTGAAATCAACCGGATATATATCGTTTTCTCACCGAACAGATTTGTACGGCCACTTGACGATATTTCGGAAGAACAGCAGGAGCTGCCAGCCAATCTCTCCTTTGAAGCGTTTCAAAAGTGGCTTGCCAAGAGCCGCAAGCAAGATATGGAGATGTCAGTCAAAATTGCTGATATAATTGTTAGAAATAATTGAAATCCAGATTGTTCATAACTTGCTTCATGTTGCCGCTTATATGCCTTGGTGCAAGCGGTCAAGATGATTTTGGGGAGAGATTTTATTCTTTCCAAAGACAGTCTGTGGGAGAATTCCACAGTTTCAATCAGGAATGCAACAGGCAATACGCTTTATTTCTTAAGGAAGCCAGGACTCGCTTCTCTTCTGAGCAGCCTGTTCCTCTACCCGACTATAACGAGATTCCACCAGTGGATTGGGATACTTCCATTATCGTGATAAACAATGAAATAGAGGTTGAGCCCATAGAATATGAGGAAGTTGTGTTCCCAGAGCCTATTCCCATCAACAAGCCCAAAGCTCTTCCGATACCAGCCCCCGGCACAGATATCTTCCATTTCGTTTTTTATGGAACAGAACTGAAAGTCAGAATGGGAGACAATAGCCGTTTCCATTTGAAAAACTGTGATGGCGACAGCCTTTCGGAAGTATGGAATAGATTGACAGACAGTTATTTGAATATAACTCTTCAAGATCTGGAAACAATCAAATCCGAATATGGACTATGTGATTGGGCCTGGCTGCAGTTGCTCCGGAAGTTTTCCGAATCTTTTTATGGAAAAGGAAACGAGGCAAGCATAGTGATGGCATTCTTATATTGTCAGTCTGGCTACAGTATGCGGATAGGCGTGCAAGACAATCAGTTAGTCATTCTTTTCCCAAGTTCAGGCACCATTTTCGGGAAGCCTTATTATCGGATTTCCGGGCAGAAATTTTACTCCCTCAATGCTGGAGGAGGCGATATTGAAATATCGGATTTCTCATTCCCAAATGAAAAACCGATATCTCTCTCAATGTCGTCAGTCCCTCGATTGGCATCCGTCTTGTCGGAAGAGAGAACCTTATCGCCCAATGCGGAAATGTCCGTTCGGTCAAAAGTGAATCGCAATCTTTTGGATTTTTTCAATGATTATCCGGATTCTCAGGATGGAAATCATATTGTTTCACGTTGGGCCCACTACGCCAACACTCCAGTAAGCGCCTCCGTATCAGAGAGCCTTTATCCTCAGTTGCAACCGTTCCTGAATTCCATGTCTGAATATCAAGCGGTATCATTTCTTCTCGGCTTCGTACAGGATGCGTTTGAATATGAATATGACGATAAAGTTTGGGGGCATGACAGAGCGTTTTTTGTGGAGGAGACCCTTTATTATCCCTATGCGGATTGTGAAGACAGAGCCATTTTGTTTTCGCGTCTTGTCCGCGATTTAGTGGGACTCGATGTCGCATTGGTTTATTATCCGGGGCACCTTGCGACGGCTGTGAATTTCTCCACAAATGTTCAGGGTGATTATATACTGTTGAAGAAGCGACGTTTCACCATCTGCGATCCAACTTACTTCGGCGCACCCGTTGGTGCGACTATGCCGAATCTGGATAGTGCTTCCCCAAAAGTTTTCCTTCTTGCAAAATGATACCGTTTAAATTAAAAAAGGACTTTAAAACCTGTTCCGACGACCGTCTTCTCTCGTATGTCCTGGACGGGAATCAGGAGGCGGTAGTCTATTTTTTTTACCGGAAGTTCTCGCCGACTTTTCAGTACCATATTTACAACTTATTTGAAGGGAAAGTGGAAGTCTCAGATTTAGTGGACGAATTCTTCCTTTTTCTATATGAGGACAATTGGCGTCGTCTGCGAATGTACGATTCCTCCAAGGCAGCTCTCAGCACGTGGATTTCGGCTGTTTCTTTCAGATTTTTCAGAGATTATAAAAAATCCAAGATAGATTTGAATGGTGTCATTACTATAAGTGATCAATGGGAGAGTTTCAGAGGTGATTGGGTCGAGAGTATCGACAAGGGAATTGATATGGATATCAAGAATTCTATCGGGAAAATCAAAAATGTCCGTGACCGTAAGATTGCTGTAAAGATATTTTTGGAAGACCTTGAACCCGAAACAATAGCCAAAGAGTTTGAAATGACTG
>JAZRWU010000130.1:0-10781 GCA_045599885.1 Bacteroidales bacterium
TTTTTGCCGAACAGCTCATAAAAGGAGTCAACAGAATGGTTTTCAGACGGTCTCTGGCCGAAGGCAAGGTACGTGTCGCCATCACGGCGGGGACCGAGCAGCCAAAACCAATCAGCAGCGGGACGATACTGCGTCCGGAAAGGCCCAGGTGACGCAGAAGTTTGTCGGTGACAAAAGCGATACGGGCCATGTAGCCGCTGTCCTCAATCAGACTGAGGAAGAAAAACAGAATCAGGATGACAGGCACGAAACTCAACACACTGCCGACTCCGCCGAAAATGGCATCGGTCACCAGAGAGATAACGGCAGGATTGACATTCATAGCCTCCATTCCCCGCTGACACGATGCGCCGAGACCGGAAATAAGGCCATAGAGCGCATTCTGGAGCGGAGAACCAAGCACATCGATGCTGAGCCAGATTATCAGGCACATCACGGCTGTGAAAATTGGCAGAGCCGTCCATTTTCCGGTGAGAATGCGGTCAATGCGGCGGCTGCGGTGCGACTCCTTGCTTTCTTTGGGTTTGACCACCGTCCGGGCACAGAGCTCGGAAATAAACGAATAGCGCATATCGGCCATGGCGGCGGCACGGTCGAGACCACGTTCCTCCTCCATCTGCCGGATGATATGTTCCAGCGTTTCCTTCTCATTTTGAGTCAACTGCAAGGCATCCAGCACCATATCGTCTCCTTCGACCAGTTTTCCGGCCGCAAAGCGCAAGGGGATTTCCGCTCTTTGCGCATGATCCTCTATCAAGTGCATGATGCTGTGAAGGCAACGGTGCACGGCTCCCTGACGGCCATCTGAAGGACAGAAATCCTTGCGGGCGGGAGTTTCCCGGTGACGGGCCACGTGCAGAGCGTGTTCGACCAACTCATCGACACCTTCGTTGCGGGCAGCCGAAACGGGCACGACAGGTATTCCGAGAAGAGCCTCCATTTCATTGACCAGAACCGAGCCGCCATTGTGGCGGACTTCATCCATCATATTGAGTGCTAAGACCATCGGAACGTCCAATTCCATCAGCTGCATCGTCAGATACAAATTGCGCTCCATATTGGAGGCATCGACGATGTTGATGATGCCTTTGGGCTTTTCCTCCAAAATATACTGACGGGATACTCTTTCCTCATCGGTATAGGGCGACAAGGAATAGACGCCGGGCAAATCGACCACGAGCGAACCGGCCACCCCTTTGATGACGCCCTCTTTGCGGTCGACGGTCACGCCGGGGAAATTTCCGACATGCTGACTGGAGCCTGTCAATTGATTGAAAAGCGTGGTTTTACCGCAGTTCTGCTGACCGGCCAAAGCGAATGACAGCAATGAGCCCTTGGGCAGATTGTACTCGCTGCGGGAATCGTGATATTTTCCTTCCTCACCGATACCCGGGTGGGAACTGTGCTCGTGCAGATAAGTCTCTATATATGGAATCGACTGACGCTCAGTTGTTTCTGAGGCTTTCGACTCAGCAATCGGCTGGACTTCAATCTGGGCAGCCTCCGCCAGACGCAACGTCAGGGAATAGCCCCGCACTTGCAGTTCCATCGGATCGCCCATAGGAGCGAATTTCGTCAGACAGACCTCGACACCGGGAATCAAACCCATATCAAGAAAATGCTGCCGAAGACTTCCCTCTCCGCCGACCGTCTTCAACACAGCCCGCTGACCAGTCTGTAAATCACTCAGTGTCATATTGTTATTTATATCGATACACAACCCGGATATCCGACTGCAAAATTCCTCTTTATCCTTCACATTTGCAAATAAAAACTTCCGGACCACCTTGCGGCAGCCCGGAAGTCATATTTTATCCCCAAAAGGGAAACAGATTATTCAGCCAGGAATGCTTTGACTTGTTCATAGACATTCTGTCCGTTGAATCCGAGTTTCTCATCCAACACCTTGTAAGGAGCTGAGAAACCGAAACTCTCCAGACCGAAAATCTTGCCTTCGCTGCCGACCAGACCCAGCAGGTTGACGGGCAGACCGGCGGTCATACCGAATTTCTTGATGCCGTCGGGCAAAACGCTCTGCTGATATTCCTTGCTCTGGCTGCGGAACAGACCCTCGGAAGGAACGTTGACAATGCGGAGCTTGATCCCATCGGCACGGAGCAGTTCGGCACCGGCCACCAGCGTGGAGACTTCCGAACCCGTAGCCACCAGAATGACATCGGGATTCTCATCACTTCCGGCTACGATGTAACCACCCTTGGCGGCCTGCTCGTAATCGGTACCTTCGGGAAGCAGCGTGATGTTCTGACGGGAGAACAACAAGGCGGTCGGCGTGGCCGTATTTTCGAGAGCCAGCTTCCAGCAAACCGTCGTTTCCTCGGCATCGGCAGGACGGAGGACCAGCATGGAGTTCTTTCCACTGTGGTTTTTGAGTTTCTCCATCAGACGGATCTGGGCTTCCTGCTCAACGGGTTCGTGAGTAGGACCATCCTCACCTACGCGGAAAGCATCGTGCGTCCAGATGAACTTGACAGGAAGTTCCATCAAGGCGGCCATACGGACGGCAGGTTTCATATAATCGGAGAAGACGAAGAAGGTTCCGCAAGCGGGAATGACGCCTCCGTGGAGAGCCATACCGATGCAGCAGCAAGCCATCGTGAGTTCGGCGACACCGGCCTGGAAGAAAGCGCCACTGAAATCGCCCTTGGTGAAAGCGGTGGTTTTCTTCAGGAAACCGTCGGTCTTGTCGGAATTGCTCAAGTCGGCCGAAGCGCAGATCATATTGGGAACCTGCTGTGCCAAAACGCTCAGGACAGCCGCCGATGCGTTACGGGTGGCATCGTTGACTTTCTGCTGGACAGCGCTCCAATCCACTTCCGGAGCCTTGCCGGCGAACCAGTCTTTGAGTTGGGCAGCCTTGTCGGCATTGGCAGCGGCCCAGGCATTCTCTTCCGCATAGCGTTCGGCGGCGATTTTCTTCAGTTCGGCGGCACGCTGGGCATAGAGTTCCTTGACATCGTCAAAAATGGCGAAAGCGTTGTCGGGATCACCACCGAGGTTGATGACGGTGTTGCGATAAGCCTCACCACCGAGAGGAGCGCCGTGAGTCTTGCAATTGCGTTCATACGAGCTGTTGTCTTCCTTGCGGGCACCCTTTCCCATGATGCACTTGCCGATAATCAGAGTCGGACGCTTGTCCTCCTTCTGAGCGGCATCGAGAGCCTCGCGGATCTGAGCGCAATCGTTACCGTTGATTTCCAAGACATTCCAACCCCAGGAACGATATTTCATAGCCGTATCCTCCGAGATAACGGCAGCACATTCCGTCGAGAGCTGGATATCGTTGGAGTCGTAGAACATAATCAGGTTGTCCAGACCCAGGTGACCGGCGATACGTCCGGCACCTTGCGAGATTTCCTCTTCGATACCGCCATCCGAAATATAAGCATAGATGGTTTCTTTGGCGAATGTGGGGTTACCGGTGCGGGCAGCCAGGAATTTGGCGGCGATAGCGGCACCGACGGCATAAGTATGGCCTTGTCCCAGAGGACCGGAGGTATTCTCAATACCACGGAACAGATTGAGTTCGGGATGACCGGCGGTCGGAGCGCCCCACTGACGGAGCTGCTGAAGGTCGTCCAAGGAGAATTTGTCGATCAGGGTCAACTGGGCATAAAGCATCGGAGCCATGTGTCCGGGGTCGAGGAAGAAACGGTCGCGGCCCATCCATTCCGGATTCTCAGGATCATATTTCAAATATTCGGAATACAGCACGTTGATGAAATCAGCGCCACCCATAGCGCCGCCGGGATGACCGGATTTGGCCTTTTCGACCATAGAGGCAGCCAGAATACGGATATTGTCGGCTGCGCGATTCATAAGTTTAATGTCATTCATAATGTTGAATTATAAGCGATGTTCATTTATTTGCACTCAACCGCAGCGGCTTCTACCGGCAGGCAGTTCTGATAGGTCTGGAGATAGGCGTTGAATCCGGCGACCATCCGGGGATCCGGAACGATTTCCGTACCCGTATTGCCGGCAAAGACAGCCTCGTCCAGCCAGTCAGGAAGCGATTGGGCGTCCTTTTGGTTGATCAGATAGGAAGCCAGCAGCGCAATACCCCAGGCACCTCCTTCACCGGCGGTTTCCATAACGGAAATCGGAGAGTTGAGGGCGGCGGCGAGAATACTCTGTCCTACTCCTTTGACGGTGAACAAGCCTCCATGTCCGGTGATGCGGTCCACCTTAATCTTTTCTTCTTCAAACAGAATGTCGTTACCGATTTTGAGGACAGCGACCGTACCGTAAATGATGGAGCGCATGAAGTTGGCCAGATTGAATTTATCCTCAGCCGAACGCAGCATCAAAGGACGTCCTTCGGAGAAACCGGTGACAGGTTCGCCGGCAATGTAATTGTATGACAGCACTCCGCCGCAGTCGGGATCGCCTTTGTCGGCTTCGTTGAAGAGAAGGCGGAACATCTCTTTTGAATCGACAGGCACGCCGAGGAGTTTCTGATATTCCTCGAAAAGCCCTACCCAGGCATTCAAATCGGAAGTACAGTTGTTGCAATGCACCATAGCCACAGGACTGCCGTCGGGTGTGGTGACAATGTCGATGATCTGATGAGGCTTGGACAAATCCTTCTCCAGCACAATCATCGAGAACGAAGAAGTACCGGCCGAGACATTACCCGTACGTTGTTTGACGGCGTTGGTGGCCACCATACCCGTTCCGGCATCGCCTTCGGGAGGACAGAACGGAATACCGGCCTGAAGATGTCCCGTAGGATCCAGCAGGCGGGCTCCTTCTTCGCTCAGACAACCGGCATCCTCACCGGCATTCAAGACCTTGGGCAGGATATCCAGCAGTTTCCAAGGATAAGCCTTGGGAGCAATCAGCTGGTCGAATTTCTCCACCATCGCAGCCGAGAAATCCTTGGTGGCCGGATCGATGGGCAGCATACCCGAAGCATCACCGACGCCCAGCACCTTCTTTCCGGTCAGTTGCCAATGCACATAGCCCGCCAGCGTGGTCAGGTAATCGATATCGGCCACATGCTTGTCTCCGTTGAGAATGCACTGATAGAGATGCGAGATGCTCCAACGCAAAGGAATGTTGAAATTGAACAGATCCGAAAGGACAGCGGCAGCCTCGGCCGTATTGGTGTTGCGCCAAGTGCGGAAAGGTACCAGTATCTGCTGATTCCTGTCAAAGGCCATATAGCCGTGCATCATCGCGCTGATACCGATGGAGGCCAGTCTTTCGATTTCGACACCGTATTTATTCCGGACATCGGCGCAGAGCTCGGCATAGCAATCCCGGAAACCTTTCCAGACTTCCTCGACCGCGTATGACCAAAGACCATCGACGAGCTGATTCTCCCAACGGTAACCGCCTTGGGCGATCGGATGGTTGTTCTCATCAATCAGGACGGCTTTGATACGGGTGGAACCGAATTCGATTCCAAGCACGGCCTTACCTGATTCTATGGTGGTTTTTGGATTAGTACTCATATTTATTGAAGAGCTTTGTTCAACAGATAATAGACCTCATTCATACGGAGTTCTTTCTTGAAGTCCTCAATGGTGGTCTTTTCATTGATGTGAATCATCTCAATGCCGGCCATTTCGGCATAATCCTGCCAATATTCCGGCGTAAGGTCATAGGAGAAGCAGCTGTGATGCGTACCGCCGGCGAGAATCCAGGCTCCGGCACCCGTTGCGAAATCGGGAGCGGGGATCCAAAGAGCCGAAGCAACGGGCAGTTTGGGCAGCGGCTTGGACTCGATGCAGTTCACATCGTTGACAATCAGACGGAAACGGTTGCCGAGATCGACTACGGTCGCCGTAACGCCAGCTCCTTGTTTGCTGGTGAATACCAAACGGGCTGTCTGCTGTTTGCGGATACCGATGCCGAGGAAATGAACTTCGAGACGGGGTTTCTGAGCAGCAATCAGCGGGCAGACTTCCAGCATATGGGCTTGCAGGATGGCGCTCTGCTTGCCGTCGAAATTGAGCGTGTAGTCTTCGAGGAAGGAACAACCGGTAGGCAAGCCTTGAGTCATAAACCATACCGTACGGTAGAGAGCGGCCGATTTCCAGTCACCTTCGGCTCCGAAACCATAACCTTCGGCCATCAGACGCTGGGAAGCAAGACCCGGAATCTGGTCAAAACCGACAAATTTGGGATCGTTGATATCGTCCGTGCCGAGATCGTCGAAATTGGTCGTGAAACCTTTGGCGCCTTTGGCTTCGAGAATGGCACGCAGAGCGAGTTCTGCCTTGGCCGCATTCCAGACTTTCTGATAGGCTTCCGTGGATTTATCCTCCAATTCTGCCTTATGGTCGTAAAGTTTGAAATATTCCTGAACCAATGCATCGACATCTTCATCCGCCACTTTTTTGAAATACTCCATCAGTTCGCTGACCGGCGTGTAATCCACATGATAGCCCAGCACTTGTTCAGCCGAGACCTTGTCGCCGTCGGTGACAGCCACGTTGTTCATCTGATCACCGAAACGGAGAATCAGCATATCCTTGGAATCGGCCCAGGCGGCAGCGACTCTGGCCCAGACGGCGATGTGCTTCTGAGCTTCCTCATCTTTCCAATGACCTACCACCACCTTGCGGTTGAGACGCATACGGGTGCAGATATGACCGAATTCACGGTCTCCATGAGCCGACTGGTTGAGGTTCATGAAGTCCATATCCATCGTATCCCAAGGAATTTCCGCATTGTATTGCGTATGGAAATGGAGCAAAGGTTTACGGAGTTGCTGAAGACCGTGTATCCACATTTTGGCAGGAGAAAAAGTATGCATCCAAGTGATGATACCGATACACTTCTCCTCGTTGTTGGCAGCCTTCATGATAGCCTCCACTTCTTTGCTGCTGTTGGCGGTGCCTTTATAGACAATCTTCACGGGAATATTGCCCGACTGGTTCAGACCGTCCACCATTTCCTTGGAATGTCCGTCGACAGCGACCACGGCGTCACCTCCGTACAACAACTGGGCACCCGTGACCCACCATATCTCAAATTGATCAAATGCGTTCATAACTTATAATTTTACAAGGGTTATTTATCAATCATAATTCTTTGGGCGGTCCTTTTCAATGCTTCTGGCCTTTTTGCCCGTAATAGGCATTCGGACCGTGCTTGCGCAGATAATGCTTCTCGACCAACAAGGGATTCATCGTCGTATCCGGATTGACACAAAGCGAGACGAAGGCCATTTGGGCACATTGCTCCATCACTTTGGCATTATATACGGCATTGTCGGGAGAATTGCCCCAACTGAACGGGCCGTGGTTCTTGACCAGCACGCCGGGCGTATGGTCCGGATTGACCTCACGGAAAGCTTCCACGATGACATTGCCCGTTTCTTTCTCGTATTCAGCCATTTCAGCCTCCACCATATCGCGTGTGCAAGGAATATCCTTGTAGAAATAATCGGCGTGTGTGGTGCCGATGTTGGGGATGCAACGGCCGGCCTGAGCGAAAGCCGTAGCGTAGGTGGAATGCGTGTGAACGATGCCTTGAATATTGGGAAAGGCCTTATACAGAACCAGATGCGTCGGTGTATCGCTCGAAGGGTTGAGCTTGCCTTCCACCACTTCGCCTGTTTCCAGACGGACGACGACCATATCCTTGGCCCGCATCTCATCGTAGGAGACACCCGAAGGTTTGATGACGACCAGGCCTTTCTCACGGTCGATACCCGAGACATTACCCCAAGTGAAGATGACCAGTCCCTGTTTGACCAGTTCTATATTGGCCTTGAAAACTTTTTCTTTTAATGCTTCCAGCATATCATATTAAAATAAAATTGTGTACGCAGGATATTCCCGCGCACACAATGAATATTACCAAAGAGTGATGTAAAGCACTGCCAGAATGACAATGATGCAGACAGCTCCGATGTTGAATCCGCGGTCGGTGCTGAACAGGTCGAGATCGACATCGACAGCCTTGGGATCTTTCACCTTATCCTTGGCGTTGGATTGCAGATAGATACCGAGAACTATCAGCATGGCGGCCAGGAAGAAGATGGCTTCGAAACCGTAGAACTGCAGGGAGGCCAGATGACCGCCGCACCACCAGGCGATTTTCTGAACCAGACCGGCAACGGCGCAGACGATACCCGAGAAAGTCAGAATCCGGCTCCACTTCATCTGAGTTCTGACCGTGTGTTCATCCATCTCATCGGCAGCGACAATCTTCTTGCTGCACAGTGAGATCGGAATGAACAGAGCCACCAGAACCATAAACACATAACCCATACGCAACAGGAACGGAGTCTCCGGCATCAGGAACTTGAACAGGATACTGAATACGAAGGTGCCCAAAGCGGCGACGATGGCAGCCGTGCCCGAAGAGCGTTTCCACAACAGACCGAGTCCGAAGATGACCACGATACCCGGATATACGAAACCGGAATACTCTTGGATAATCTGGAAGGCCTGGTCGGCACCGCCCATGATAGGATAAACCGTGAGCAGGGCAATAATCAGAGCGACGACAGAAGTCAGACGGCCGGTCTTGACCAGGGTATGGTCGGTGGCCGACTTGTTGATGAACTTCTTATAGATATCCATCGTGAAGATGGTTGAGGTCGAGTTGAACATCGAAGCCAGCGACGAGATGACGGCGGCGGTCAGAGCAGCAAACGACAGACCTTTGACGAAGACCGGCGTGAAGTTGCGGATCAGGAAAGGATAGGCGTCGTCAGAACGGGTAACGGCACCGGCCAAATCAATATGGTTGTGCAGCGTCGGGTCGTTCCATATCAGATAGGCGCAGACACCGGGGATGCAGACGATGAAGGGGATGAGAATCTTGAGGAAGGCTGCGAAAATCAGACCTTTCTTGGCCTCACCCAGACTCTTGGCGGCCAAACCTTTTTGAATGATGTACTGGTTGAAGCCCCAATAGCCGATGTTGGTCAGCCAAAGCGCACCCACGATGACAACGATACCGGGAATCGTGAAATAAGGATCGTTCACAAGGCTCGGATAGAGATCCGGATTACGTTCCACGACCAAATGGAAATGGGTATCGCCCGGAATCTGCTGGAATTTCTCAAAGACGGCAGCCAAAGCCCCAATCGCATTGTCGGCACCCACGTGAGGCGCGATGACACTCAGAGAGGCGTAGGCCGTAATCAGACCGCCACCCACCAGAAAGGTCACTTGAAGCACGTCCGTCCATGCCACAGATGCCAGACCGCCGTAAATCGAATAAATACCGGCGATGATGAAGAGTGCGAAAATGATGACCAGCGTCACATAATCCACCTGCATACCCAAGAACATGCCCGTGACGGTCGGCAGACCGAGAATCTGCTTGATGGCCAGAGCGCCCAACCACGAGACGGAGGTCAGATTGATGAATACATAGAGAAAAAGCCAGAAAATTGAGAATGCCAGTCCCACACCGTTGTTGTAGCGTTCGCTGAGGAATTGGGGGATGGTGTATATTTTCCGTTTGATCATCACCGGCAGGATAAACTTGGCGACGACAACCAGAGTGGCAGCCGCCATAAGTTCGTAGGCCGCAATGGCGATACCGCCCGCATAGGCCGAACCGGACATACCGATGAACTGCTCCGCCGAGATGTTGGCGGCAATCAGAGAAGCACCGACAGCCCACCAGGTCAAGGTATTGCCGGCCAGGAAATAATCGTTGGAACTCTTCTCCTTACCGTTCTTATTGCGGGAAAGGAAAAGACCCAGAGCCACAAGAATCACCAGATAGGCGATGAAAACAATATAGTCGACGGTAGCAAATCCGTTCGTTTTCAAACTTTCAAAAATCTGTCCCATAGTTATGATATTAAATAATGTGTGTAGGAATCAGATTATTCAGCCACGGCTTCTTCAGCGCAGCAGCCCTCGCCTTCGCAGCAGTGACCAGAAGCGGCATGTCCGCAGACACTGAAATGATAGACACAGAGACTCGTATAGGTTTCACCCGGACGGAGAACCACCGAAGGCCATTCAGGCTTGTTGGGGCTGTCGGGATAATGCTGGGTTTCCAGACAGATGGCGGCACGCTGCTGATAGACCACACCATGTTTGCCGGTCAGAGTACCGTCGAGGAAATTGCCGGTATAAACCTGAACGCCGGGTTCCGAGGTATGGACATCCAAAACGCGTCCGGTAGCGGGATCCATCAACTTGCAGGCCAGACAATGAGCGCAATCCGTGCTGAGCACCCAGTTGTGGTCATAACCCTTACCGTTCTTGAGCTGCTCATATTCATATTGGTTGATGCGTTCGCCGATGCGGGTCGGCTGACGGAAATCCATCGGAGTGCTGTCCACCGGCAGAATCTCGCCCGTCGTCATGAAGGTTTCATCGATTGGGGTGAAAGCGTCGGCATTGAGGAAAAGCACATGGTCAAGCACCGACTGGGCATCACCGCTCAAATTGAAATAGGAGTGGTTCGTCAGGTTGACGATGGTCGGCTTGTCGGTCGTGGCCTCATACTCAATCACGATGGCGTTGTCGTCGGTCAAGGTGTAGGTAGCTTTGGCCTGAAGGGTGCCTGGATAACCCATTTCACCGTCCTGAGCCGTATAGGAAGCCACCAGTTGCGATTGGCTGATCTGCTCGATATCGAACATGCAATACTGGAAGCCCTTCTCACCACCGTGGAGACTGTGCATATCGTTGTTGATGGACAATTGATACTCCACGGAATCGAGCGTGAATTTACCGTGGTCGATGCGGTTGCCGTAGCGTCCGATGAAAGCGCCGAAATCGCTGGAATTGTCGAGATACGACTGGATATTGTCAAAACCGAGCACTACGTCG
>JAZRWU010000131.1:0-5942 GCA_045599885.1 Bacteroidales bacterium
AGCCGCCAAGGTGCTCGTCAGATAAACAGCAGCTTCACCACTTTCATACGCGTCGGGCGGCCTCAGGGCCGCCCGACGTCTTTTCGACCATCCACATACCGAAGACAATCAACAAAGCACCCGAAAAAGTTGTCAATGAAATTTGCTCACCAAGCACGACCGAGGAGACAAGAATTGTCATAAACGGATTGAGATAGACATAATTTGTCAATCGTACAGCTCCCAACTTCAGAATGGCGGCATTCCATCCCCAAAAGCACAAAAAAGAAGCGACAATGCTCAAAAACAACAAATTACCTATCACGACAGGTTCGAAGAAAACATGAATGTCAGTAGAAGCGAAATGAGGGATGACAAAAGGAAGAATGGTGATCACTCCCCAGAAAAACACTTTGCGCGAAATGAAAAAGGTATTATAACGTTTACAAAGCACCCGAATCAGCAATGAATAAACCGCCCACAACCATGCCGCCGCCAATGCGAGCCAATCGCCTTTCGGTGACAGTGAAAGCACAATTTGCCCATTATAGACCACGACTGCCACTCCGAAAAAGCTCAGCAACATCCACGGGACCTGCCTGCCAGCCAAGCGTTCATCTGCATAGAAAACACCTACCAGCAATGCCGTCCATAAAGGAGCCGAACAGACAATCAAAGAGACATTGGAGGCCAGAGAATAAAGGAGAGCCGTATTTTCGGCCATAAAATATGCCGAACCGCCGGATATCCCAAGCGCGGCAAACAACAGCTCATCTTTCCAATTGTCCGCCCACAAACGCTGATGGGAAAACAAGCCCATCAAGAGCCAGGCGACCAGGAAGCGGAGAAAAAAAATAACAGAAGGATGCAGTCCGTGAAGCAGCAATATTTTGGTATTGACAAAAGTCGCACCCCATACCATCACAATCAGAAACGCCAGAATATGGAAGCCCCAATTCCCTATTTTCCCAATGTTCAGATTGTCCATAGCGGGGATTTCGGAAATTATTCCACTTTCTGATAGCAATTGTAGTATTCATCGTACCAGACGGTCGTTTTCTTACCATCGGCATCTGTCAAAGTATCGCTGTACACAAAAACAATGTCATCTCCTCTGTGATAATAACCGGAAAATCCCTTATCGACGGTATATATGTCCAAGCCATTGACTTTCTGAGCCAAATGCTCATTGTCAAGATCGACATACTTGGAAGCCTCCGAGGAAGGTAAAGAATAGAACTTGTATGCGATGTTAGTCCATATCAGCCATTCCTCCGATAAGTCAATCACCCACATATTGCTGTAATTCTCCCTCATAATCACCTTGGCGGAGGCATCATAGACATAATGGTTCATATCAAGGTTGAATTCATAATATTCAGGAGACGACAAATCTGACGTATAAAGCAGCGCCCCGTTGGAATAAAAAATATAACCGGAACCGTCGTTGATTTCTGTACTGTGAACCACTTCACCATTGAGCAGATAATCCACACGGACACAACACCACTTCCCCAAAAGTTCTTTGGCCGTGCCGCTGAAATTGCCGTCGGCATCATCGTTTCCGTCATCTTGGCATGATACGAAACACAGACTCAGAAGACACAGACAAAGCAGACTTGAAAATATTTTTCTCATATTTACATCTATCCGAATAACCGTACATGACCGGGATTCCCAAAGGCACCCAGTTTTTTATTTCAAACTTGTGGTAATAATGTACCCGAAGTGGGACTCGAACCCACACAGCCGCAATAGCCAAAGGATTTTAAGTCCTTCGTGTCTACCATTCCACCATTCGGGCAGCCAAAAACACTCTTTGCCGGAACTCAATGCGGAATAAAATATACCCCATTGAATTCCGATGCGAAATTACAAAAAGCTGACGAAAAAACGGTTTCTGTCAATTATTTTTTGAAAGAAATCAATTCAAAACAGGCTTATCGTCACTTGATGCTTTTGATAATACGGTCAAGATATTTGTCCTTGCTTGAAAACCTCTTTTCTGTGAATACCACTTTCAGTCGGAGAAGTTGACTGTCCCGGGTGACTATTATGCCCGAAGCATGACGGTAGCGTCCGTCCAAAGCAAATCGGCCATCGTTTGTGGCAAAGCGGATAACATCCACATTGGGCAGGTTATATACGATGACCGTGTCGCCTCCCTGACGTGCCCGGACATCCATATAATCATTCAGCTCAAAAGTCGGGTAGTCATTTGCGTCGCCATAGGACAGATTGCTTCCAATTTCATACTCCGCTGTTTTGCATGCGGAACCGCAAGGCAATTCAAGAGAGGCTTCGGAACTGAAATACACTTTGCATTCTCCATCTTTTGATTCAGCTTCAAATGCCATCATTTCACCATGCGTGGGCAGCCATCGTTTTGAAACGTCCGTCAATTCCCAATTTGATATCCATAAAGCATCATATTCCACGGGAGAAAAAAATCCTTTCATAGATTGGACATCAATGCCTTTTGAACCTTTAAGATACTGTGTATAGGATTCCGGGAGCCAGTTCTTCGCCTGAACGTTTGCAAAGCAGAAAAACGAAAAGAGCAATATCAGATTGAATGTCGCTTTCATAGAGATAAAAAATTTCGTTAACCTTTTTTTGCAAAGCTACACATTTTTAAATTACAACAAAATATTCAGCGCTATTTTTTCGAAACACCTCAGTTTCTGATAAAAACCGCCTGATATGAAGGAAGAAAAACCGAATAGCGCTTCAGCGGGAACTCTGAAATCCCATTGACCGGCGTGCCTTGTCCGTAACTCAAATCATAGGTCTCGCCGCACTTCGGACAAGTGACACACAGCACCTCATCGGGTTTGCCGACTCGCACCGACTGCGAAGCCTCGACAGGGCAGCAAAGATCGAAGGCATAATACGATCCGTCAAATCCTTTGACCAGCATGATTCCGGCATAACCGGTGGCATCCACTGCATATTGAGGAGACTCAAGCATCCAATAATCACCCGGGAAAAGACAGTTGAGCGTATTCAGGTCGCGCTCCAGATGAACGGGGAAATCGGGCACCGGTGACTGATAGCGGCCACAGGAGCACAGCAGAAGCGGGAAAAACAGAATAGACAGCCAATATTTCATATTCGAAATCATACATATACGCCACAAAATTAGATTATTTTCAACCGAATATAAAATTAGGGATTTTATTTATAAGATTTTTGAAAAAAAAACACTACTTTTGCGGCTTGATTTACTAGGACAATTATCATTTAACTGTAAAACATATGCAAAACAAAGGATTAGTACGAATTTTCGCCATCCTGTTGGCTCTTGTTTGCGTTTATTACTTGTCGTACACATATGCGACCAGCCGCGTAGCCAAGAATGCCAAAGCGATCGCACAAGGCGATGAGCAGGTAGAACGACTCTATCTGGATTCCATGGCCCAAGAAAAGATTTACCTCGGCAACACCTACAAAGAGTGTCAAGGCAAGGAGTTGAACCTCGGTCTGGACTTGAAGGGCGGTATGAACGTCATTCTGGAGCTGTCCATCCCCGATGTCCTGAAATCTCTTTCCGGCAACAACCCCGATGCGAATTTCAACAAGGCCCTGGCTACCGCCTCAATCCGTCAGACGGAAACCAACCGCGATTATATTGACCTTTTTGTTGAAGAATACAGAAATCTGGATGAAGGCGCACGTCTTTCGGCTATTTTCAGCACCTTCGAGATGAAAGGCCGCATCGACCCCACCACTTCCGATGAAGATGTCATCAAAGTGCTGAGAGAAGATGTCCAAAGTGCCATCGACAACTCATTCAACGTATTGCGCACCCGTATCGACCGCTTTGGTGTGGTTCAACCCAACATCCAGCGTCTTGAGACCAATGGCCGTATTCTGGTGGAACTTCCCGGTATCAAAGAGCCCGAACGTGTCCGCAAGCTTCTCCAAGGTTCAGCCAATCTGGAATTCTGGGAAACATACGAGCTTTCTGAGATTTACCAGAACCTGATCGAAGCCAATGCCGTTATCCGCGACATGAACGCTATGGAAAAGAAAGCCGACACCGCCGAAGGTGAGGATTTGGCTGTCGTTGAGGAAGTTGCCACTGAAGAAACCGCCGCTGCCGAAACTGACACCACGGCTGCTACCGCGGAAGACCTTTTGGCCGAAGTCAACGCTGAAGAGACCGAAGCCGAAGAAGATTATGCTTCTCTCGAAGAATGGAAGAAAGAATATCCTCTCTTCGCAGTTCTGCAAATCAATCAGTCACAGAGCGGTATTTCCGCCGGTCCCTGCGTCGGTTATGCTCTCGGACGTGACACTTCCAAGGTCAACACCTACTTGAATATGCGTGCCGTACGCGACCTTCTGCCGCGCGACATCAAATTCTTGTGGTCTGTCAAGCCGATTTCCGAAGAGACTCCGCTTTACGAGCTCATCGCCATCAAGGTCAGCAACCGCGACGGCAGCGCTCCTCTGGGTGGTGAGGTCATCACCGATGCCCGCGACAATTTCGAACAGGTTTCCGGCCGTTGCGTTGTCAACATGGAAATGAACGCCGAAGGTGCCAAAACCTGGGCCCGTCTGACCAAAGACAATATTGAGAAATACATCGCCATCGTATTGGACGGCTTTGTATATTCTTATCCGCGCGTACACAGTGAAATCTCCGGCGGCCGCAGCGAAATCTCCGGAAACTTCACCGTTTCTGAAGCAAAGGACTTGGCCAACGTATTGAAATCCGGTAAGATGCCGGCTCCTGCACGCATCGTTCAAGAAGATGTCGTCGGTCCGTCTCTGGGTCGTGAGGCCATTCAGGCAGGTTTGATTTCTTTCATCATCGCCTTCGTCCTGATTCTCGTTTACATGGTTTTCTTCTACGGATGGAAAGCCGGTCTCATCGCCGACCTCGGTCTGTTGTGCAACGTATTCTTCCTCTTCGGTATCCTTTCATCCTTCCAGGCCGTCCTGACCTTGCCGGGTATCGCCGGTATCGTCTTGACGCTGGGTATGGCCGTGGATACCAACGTGCTTATCTATGAGCGTATCAAAGAAGAGCTGAAATCCGGCAAGAACCTCAAGAAGTCTATCTTCGAGGGTTACAAAATGGCCTTCTCCGCCATCTTTGATGCCAACTTGACCACCTTGCTGACTGGTATCGTCCTCTTCGTCTTCGGTACCGGCCCGATCAAGGGTTTCGCCACCACGCTGATCATCGGTATCCTGACCTCGTTCTTCTGCGGTGTATTCCTTACCCGTCTGATCTACACCGAGGCTATGGACAGAGACAAAATGCAGGATCTTACCTTCACCACCAGAATTTCGAAGAACTTCTTGCAGAATCCTCACTATGAATTCATCGGCAAACGCAAAATCGGTTACATCCTGTCCATCTGCTTTATGGCTATCGCTGTACTGTCGTTGTGTTTCCGTGGATTGAGCGAAGGTATCGACTTCTCAGGAGGCCGCAACTACGTTGTCCGCTTCGAGCAGCCCGTCTCCACCGAAGACATCCACAGCACTCTTGAAAACGTATTCGGTGACGCTTCTTTGGCAGTCATCACTATCGGAGATGAGAATCAGGTACGTATCTCGACCAACTACAAGATTGACGAAAGCTACGATGAGCTTGATGCTGAAATCGAGAATATGCTTTACAGCAACCTGCAGAAATATCTGCCTGCCGGAACCACAGCTTCCGACTTCTCGTCCAATTTCATCGTATCATCGCAGAAAGTCGGTCCTACGATGGCATCCGACATCAAGATTTCCGCTATCTGGGCTGTCTGCATCGCTTTGGTTGTCATCTTCCTTTACATCCTGCTCCGTTTCCGCAACGTCGCTTTCAGTGCCGGTGTTCTGGTATCGCTCTGCCATACCGTTCTCTTCATCATCGGCTGCTACTCGGTATTCTACGGAATCCTGCCGTTCTCCATGGAAGTCGATCAGACCTTCATCGCCGCCATCCTGACCATCATCGGTTA
>JAZRWU010000132.1:0-3666 GCA_045599885.1 Bacteroidales bacterium
TTTTTTACGGCGTACAATATGCTGTGAATGATTATTTTAAACATATTATTCGTTTGAAAATAATCTTTCCGCATTTTTGCGGAACGGATTGTAAAAAATAGTACTTTTGCACCCGTATAATTAGAAGGTAAATAACATTTAAAAAACAAGGTATGTATTTAACATCGGAGATAAAGAAAGAAATTTTCAAAGAGTACGGAAAGTCCGAATCCGATACCGGTAACATTGACGCCCAAGTCGCTCTGTTCACCTATAGGATCAAACACTTGACCGAACACGCAAAGCAGAACAAGAAGGATTTGGTGACTGAACGTTCCCTGGTCCAGTTGGTCGGAAAAAGAAGAAGACTGCTGGATTATCTGAAAGAGACCGATATCGAAAGATACAGGGCGTTGATCAAGAAATTGAATCTGAGAAAATAATTCAGAAACAATACAGAAAAAAAAGGCAATTCCTGAAGTTGCCTTTTTTTGTATTTGCTGGCGAAGAAAGAGAACATAGTAATTTAAAAGATAGTAAAATGAATATTGTCACAAAAAAGATTGACATGGGTGATGGACGTATCATCACCATTGAGACCGGTAAATTGGCCAAACAGGCTGATGGCGCGGCGGTCGTAACCATGGGGAATACCATGCTGCTGGCCACGGTCTGTACGAAGAAAGAAGCCGGAGAAGACGTGGATTTCATGCCTTTGCAGGTAGAATATCAGGAAAAATATGCCGCCGTTGGCCGTTTTCCCGGTGGCTTTTTCAAGAGGGAAGCCCGTCCTTCCAATTATGAAATTCTGATTGCCCGTCTGGTGGACCGTGCCCTGCGGCCCCTGTTTCCTGAAAATTATCACGCAGATACTCAGGTGCTGGTGACTCTGATTTCGGGTGACCGCAACGAATATCCCGATGCATTGGCCGGTCTGGCAGCATCTGCTGCTTTGAGCGTGTCCGATATTCCTTTTCACGGACCTATTTCGGAAGTCCGCGTGGCCCGCATCAATGGCGAATTCAAGATTAATCCGACAGCAGAAGCCCTGAAGGAAGCAGATCTGGATTTGATTGTGGCCGCTTCAATGGACAACATCATGATGGTGGAAGGTGAAATGAATGAGGTGCAGGAATCTGACCTCATTGAGGCACTGAAGGTGGCTCACGCAGCCATACGGAAGCAATGCCAGGCTCAGATAGAACTGGCTGCCGAAGTGGAAAAAGCCAATCCCAAACGCGAGTACTGCCATGAGAATAATGATGAAGATTTGCGTGCCCGTGTGAAAGAAGAACTGTATCAGAAATTATACGATATCGCCAAGAGTCCGACCGGAAAGCAGGAGCGCAACGATGCTTTCGAACAGGTGAAGGCTGATTTTCTGGCCACGCTTCCGGAAGAGGAATTGGCTGAAAAAACGCCGATGGTCAACCGTTATTTTGAAGATGTGCTTTGGGAAGCCGTGCGCAACATGGTGCTGACCGAAAGGCATCGTTTGGACGGTCGTCAGCTGGATGAAATCCGTCCCATCTGGTGCGAGGTCAGTCCGCTGCCGTCAGCTCATGGCTCCGCTATCTTTACGAGAGGTGAAACACAGTCTCTGAGTACCTGTACGCTCGGTACAAAATTAGATGAGCAGATTATTGACGGCGCCATCATCGATGGTACCTGCGATTTCCTGCTGCATTACAATTTCCCGCCTTTTGCCACAGGTGAGGTGAAGCCCATCCGCAGCACCGGACGTCGTGAAATCGGTCATGGTAATCTGGCCATGCGTGCCATCAAACCCATGCTTCCTCCCAAGGAAGAATGTCCTTATACCATACGCGTGGTTTCCGATATTTTGGAATCCAATGGCTCTTCTTCCATGGCAAAAGTCTGTGCCGGTACGCTGGCATTGATGGATGCCGGTGTGAAGTTGAAAAAGCCGGTATCCGGTATTGCCATGGGTATGATCAGTGATGCGGCTACGGGAAAGTATGCCATTCTTTCCGATATTTTAGGTGACGAAGACCATCTGGGTGATATGGATTTCAAGGTGACCGGTACCCGCGACGGTATTACTGCCTGTCAGATGGATATCAAGGTGGAAGGTCTGTCTTACGATGTGCTGGCCGAAGCTTTGGAACAGGCCAAACGCGGTCGTTTGTTCATATTGGACAAAATGTTGGAAACACTTCCCGAACCGCGCGAAGATTACAAACCTCAGGTGCCTCGTATCGAGCAGATGCAGATTCCTCGCGAATTTATCGGTGCAGTGATAGGACCTGGAGGAAAAGTGATTCAGGAAATGCAGCGTGAAACCAACACGGTAATCAACATCGAGGAAGTCGGTGATTTCGGTATCATTGATATAGCTTCTCCGGATAAAGCCTCCATTGAAGCGGCCTTGAAACGTATCAAAGCCATCGTGGCCGTTCCCGAGGTGGGTGAAATTTACGAAGGTCCGGTCAAGAGCATTCTGGCATTCGGTGCCTTTATCGAAATTTTGCCCGGAAAAGATGGTCTGATGCATATTTCCGAATACGATTGGAAGCGCGTGGACAATCTTGAAAACTATATCAAGGTAGGAGATATCATGCAGGTAAAACTGATAGGCACGGAGGAAAAGACCGGTAAACTGAAACTGTCGCGTCGTGCCTTGCTGCCCAAGCCCGAAGGTTACAAGGAAGAAGCTCCTCGGGAGCGTGGACCTCGCGCTGAACGCGGTGACCGGGATCATCGTCACGGAGATCACGGAAACCGTCATGGGGACAGGGATCACCGTCACAGACACGAAGATCACGAGGGCAGTGCTTCCGCACCGGAAACTTCGGCTCCGACGGAAGAATAGTTCCGGACCCTATAAGCAAAACGGCAGCGATTTCGCTGCCGTTTTTTTATTGCGTAAAGCCAAACTGTAATCGGAATCAGGTGCCTGAGCCGTCGGGAACTATTTCCCTTGTGCGGCTTGAGCTTGGGATTCAATGCGTTTGGCCTGACGTTTCCTATCCAGATCGCTGAGTAGAATTTTCCGGAGTCTTAAAGATTTCGGCGTAATTTCCAGGTATTCATCCTCGCCTATGTATTCCATGTATTCTTCCAGAGAAAATTTGACGGCGGGCGGAAGCAACACTTTTTCATCCGATCCGGCTGCACGCATATTGCTCAGTTTCTTTGCTTTGGTAATATTAATTACCAGGTCGTCCTGGCGGATGTGCTGTCCGATAACTTCTCCTTCGTATACCTCGTCCATGGGTTCGACGAAATAACTTCCTCTATCTTGCAGTTTGTCCATGGCGTAGGCGACTGCCGTACCGGTTTCCATGGCAACCAGCGAACCGTTGTGCCGCAGCGGAATATCGCCCTTCCAAGGTTCAAAGTCCACCAGGCGGTGTGACATGATGGCTTCTCCTTCGGTCGCTGTCAACATCTGGCTTCTCAGTCCGATCAGTCCTCGGGAAGGAATCCGGAAGCATTGATAAATCCGGTCTCCCTTGGTCTCCACGGAAAGGATTTCACCTTTGCGTTTGGTTACCAGGTCAATGGTTCTGCTGGCAAAATCTTCCGGAACCAGAACGATGAGTTCTTCTATCGGTTCGCATTTCTTGCCGTCAATTTCCTTGATGATGACTTTCGGTTGTCCGACCTGTAATTCGTATCCTTCTCTTCTCATGGTCTCGATGAGGATGGCGTCCGCTCCGGCCT
>JAZRWU010000133.1:0-2023 GCA_045599885.1 Bacteroidales bacterium
GCTGAGCAGGACGGCAGCTTCGCCAAAGCCAACATCTGCGTGGCAACGGCAGACAACGCCAACCTCATCTTAAGTACCGAAACCTCCCTGATGGAGTTCTCCCAGACCGCCGCGACCACCGCAGTGAAGAGAGTTCAGGTCCGTGCTGTCAATCCCATTTCCGGGACGCTTATGGCCACTTTCGGAGGTAACAACAAAGTGGACACTGTTGTCTGGAAGACTTCCGGAGCGCGCACAATTGTCGCGACCACAACCGCCAGTGAGCTGGACACCTTCTATATCGCCGTTGCGCCCGTCACGACCGGAGCGATTGAGTTCAAGTACAACAAGGGTCTTGATGCTTATCCCAACAACGTTGCCGTTTACGCCGACAATACGGGAAAGACATTGGAAAGAAACAAAATCTACCGCGGCTCCAATCTGTCGATGGACGACAGGGAGTACGGCATCGATTATGTCGAGATTGCCAATCTCAAATGGGCTGTCGAAAATGTTGCTATCAGTGATTCCGGCAAGAAGGCGTGGAAAGGTGCCGGAGACAAATCTCTCTGGCACGTCGTGGGCGACTACTTCCAGTGGGGGGCTCACGCAGGCTACTGCGGAGATGCCACGGATTCCGACAAGGGACTTCTCATTTATGAAAGTTTCAATAACACGGGATGTGTTGATTCCGGCGAAGACGGATTTGTATTCAAGTCAACGGGGGAAGGGAAGGATTACTGGTTCAGCATATTTAACTTTAACGATGAAGAACGTTCTTACAACTTTATTTCTCCATACCTTCCTGTCGAGGGGAGTCTTGAATATGATGAAGAAAGCAAGGGCGAAGTGGAATGTGCCGAATACAGTCAGTACAATTCGACACCGGCAACACTTTCATCATCTGACGACGTGGCTCAGATTGTCTATGGCGGCAACTGGCGTATGCCTAAAAATGAAGACTTCGAAGCCTTGATGGACGCTACTGACTGGGTTTGGGATGCCACAGATTTGGGCTATTATGTTTATGATAATAATGATTATTCAGGTCTTTTCAAGACTGACGCATTGCTCTTCTTCCCGGCTGCCGGAAATGGCGATAGTAGCGGCTTATGGGGGCGAGGCTTATACGTTGACGAAGATGACGGCTTATGGGGTGACTATTGGTCATCTACATTGGGTATCATAGAGTTCATAGATGAGGCTGCCGAAAAAACATATATTCAATCAGCTTTTGGACTTGATATTTCCCAAGAAGGCGTTGAGCTTCTTCCCTTCCTCAACCGCTACCTTGGCCTCTCCGTCCGTCCCGTCGGAGTTGTAACTGCAAACAACCCCAACCCTACCGAGACGGACCCGGAAACAACAGTTTTCTAAATCTTTCGTTCACGACAAAAATAAAATTCCATATATGAAAAAGACATTAAAGATTTTTGCTTTTGCAGTCATAGCGCTGGCTGCACTTGCATCCTGCGCAAAGGATCAGTTCAAGGAGAATGCAATTCCCGCAGGAGAGAAGATTCAGGTATCCATCAATGGACAGATTGGCGAATTGACCCCGGCCGATGCCACCAGGGCCACGGCCGAGAGCGTGGTCAGAGTCACTTGGGGGAATGGGGACAAAGTATATGTTTACGACGGAAGTGCCTCCATCGGCGCCCTTACCGTTACTCCGGATGAGAAGAACGCATCTTACGCGCTTCTTTCCGGAACAATCACGGGTTCAGAGGCATCTCCTTCCAAGCTCACTTTGGTATATGTCAAGGATGCGACCGTGGCTCCTGCTATTAAAGAAGGCAAGATTTCAATCGACCTCAGCGCTCAGGACACGACGGATGTGCCGTTCGTGCTGTACTCCACCATCGATTACGATGCTGCAAAACTTGCAAAGGAGAATGAATACATCTCTTTCTCATTCGCCACATCGGTGATGACGGTCAACTGCACTGGCCTTCCCACAAATGCGGACTCCAAGATAGATATCACCAAAGCAGAGATTGATGGCGTAAGCACGGCTTGCGAACTTACCGTCACAGGAAGTGGA
>JAZRWU010000134.1:0-3920 GCA_045599885.1 Bacteroidales bacterium
TACGGCAACACCAAGCAGATTTCGGAGGAAATCATCACCGATACTATCCATTCGGGCGCACCGTTCAAGGCGGTTCTGCTCCGTTATTTCAATCCCATCGGTGCGCATCCCTCGGCCAAAATCGGCGAACTGCCCTTGGGCGTTCCTCAGAATCTGATACCTTTCGTCACGCAGACGGCGGCTGGAATCCGTCCTCAGCTCAGCGTCTTCGGCGATGATTATCATACGCCCGACGGCTCCTGCATCCGCGATTATATCAACGTCGTGGATTTGGCCAAGGCTCACGTCATCGCTATTGAACGGATGCTGGGCGGCAAGTCGCTCGAAGCCGTTGAAGTTTTCAATCTGGGAACGGGAAGGGGGTTGTCCGTGTTGGAAATCGTCGATGCCTTCCAGAAAGCGACGGGTGTCCAACTCAATTACAAGATTGTGGGACGTCGCGAAGGCGATATCGAGCAGGTCTGGGCCGACCCGACCAAAGCCAATACCGTTCTCGGCTGGACGGCAAAGGAAAGCATTGAGGATACGCTGCGTTCCGCCTGGGAATGGCAGAAAACCTTGTAATCAGAGGTATCTCTTCATTTCCTCTTCATTCACCCCGGCATGCAGCTCCACATACTCTTGCGCGGGGCTGGAAAGTATTTTCTGAAGCAGCACCTCCTCCACTTGGAAAAATCCGACTTCGGCCGACATGTTCACGTCTATGCGTATGGGCTTTTCGTTCCCGTGCGTGATGTGAACGCGTTCGATGGCGTTGGCTGAATACTTGTGTATGTCGCCGACGGTCGGTTTGGTGTTGATTTCCAATGGAATGCGGGCTCGCCCTTTGGTCATGTCGCAGCCATCGGCAATCAGAATCAACCCGGCTTCCAGCGAATGGATGCGGTGCGTCCCCATGTGGCCGATGATGCCTTCCATGGCCATGGAGCGGATGATGATGCGGCGCCGTAAGTTTTCAGGACCGGGAATCACTTCGTTCAACACTCTGTCAATGAGGGAATAACACATGATGCCCGAATAAAGTTCATGGTCTTGGCGGCTCACAGTCATGCCGAGGTCGTGGAGAAATGAGGACAAGATGACGGCCAGCACGCTGTCTTCGTAACAGCCGGGAGTCTCTTTCTCAAGATTGGTCCTGACGCCTGCCTCGTGGAGGATGCTCATCATTTTGAGGGCGTTGTAGCAGACGGTCCGCATATGTACGGGACCATGGTCGTTGAATCCCAATCGGTTGATGGCCACATTGTTGGCGAAATCCTGCATTTCCTGAATCTCGTCATCGGAGATGAGTTTGTCGAGCAGGCGGAGCGTCAGCGGCGTGATGCCTTTGCCGGCGGCTATGGTCTTAGTCAGAAGCGTGTTGATTTTCTGGTCAAGAGCCAGTTCTTTAGCGGAGTGATTGTTTTGCATAGGACAACATTTCTCAGATAAACAATAATTCGCGGTATTTCGGCAAGGCCCAGAGCTCGTCATCGACCATCAGTTCGATGGCATCGATGTGGTCGCGGATTTCGGCCAGCATCGGCGCAACCCGTTCGTGGTAGGTGACGGCTTTCTCGCGCTCCTGCTCGATGGCGTTGGCCAGACGGCGGCGTTCCACCAGTTCATCGACCAACCGACGGATGTCGGAGACGTGTGTCGCGATTGCCTTGACGCTGTCGATGTTTTCCTTGGAGTAGCGGTCGCCTTCCTCCTTGCCCAGAATGGTTTCCATCTTGATGATGTTGTCGAGCAGGCTGCTCTGGTATTTGGTGGCGATAGGGATGATGTGGTTGATGGCCAGATCGCCGAGTACCCTGGCCTCAATCTGGATTTTCTTGGTGTAGGTGTTCCATTTGATTTCGTTGCGCGCCCGCAGTTCGTTCTCGTTCATCACTCCCTGGTTTTTGAACATCCGGATGCTTCCGGCATCGAGGTAACGGTCGAAGATAACCGGAGCGCTGGTCTCGCAGTCGAGACCCCGGAAGGCGGCCTCGTGTTTCCATTCTTCGGAATAGCCGTTGCCGTCGAAACGGATGGGCTTGCTGTAACGGATGTATTGGCGCAGCACTTTGACGATGGCGAATTCTTTCTCTTCTCCTTGAGAGATGAGCTCTTCCACGTCTTTTTTGAAGATTTCGAGCTGTTCGGCCATGGCCGTGTTGAGGACAATCATCGAGGTGGCGCAGTTGGCTTCGCTGCCGACGGCGCGGAATTCAAAGCGGTTGCCCGTGAAGGCGAAGGGCGGGGTGCGGTTGCGGTCGGTGTTGTCGATGAGCAGTTCGGGAATCTGGGGGATGTTGAGCTTGATTTCGCGTTTGCTGAGCAGGCGGACAAAATCGTCATGAGCTTCGATATGGTCGAGCACGGAGGATATTTCTGAACCGAGGTAACTCGAAATGATGGCTGGAGGTGCTTCGTTGGCACCCAGACGATGTTCGTTGGAAGCACCCATCACGCTGGCTTTGAGCAATCCGTTGTGCCGGTAGATGGCTGCCAAGGTGTTGACTACGAAGGTGATGAACCGCAGGTTGTCTTTGTCGCTCTTGCCCGGAGCCATCAAGGGAACGCCGGTGTCGGTGCCGAGCGACCAGTTGCAGTGTTTGCCCGAACCGTTGACGCCCATAAAAGGTTTCTCGTGCAGCAGGACGCTGAGCCCGTGACGTTTGGCCACCGATTTCATCAAGGCCATCACAATCATGTTGTGATCGACGGCGAGATTGCATTTCTCGTAGATGGCGGCCAATTCAAATTGATTGGGTGCCACTTCGTTATGGAAAGTCTTGGCGGGAATGCCGAGCTTCATCGCCTCGATTTCCAGATCTTTCATGAAAGCTGCGACCCGAGCCGGAATCGCGCCGAAATAATGGTCGTCGAGTTGCTGGCTTTTGGCACTTTCGTGTCCCATCAATGTCCTGCCGGTCATCACGAGGGCGGGGCGGGCCATGAACAGGTCGGCGTCAATCAGGAAATATTCCTGTTCCCAACCGAGATAGGAATGGACTTTGTGGACGCTTTTGTCGAAGAGTCGGCAGACTTGCGTGGCGGCTTTATCGACGGCGCGGATGGATTTGAGCAAGGGTGTCTTATAATCGAGCGCCTCGCCGGTGTAGGCGATGAACACTGTGGGGATACAAAGCGTGTCGCCAATCAGAAAGGCGGGCGAGGTGGGATCCCAGGCGCTGTAACCGCGGGCTTCGAAGGTGCTGCGGATGCCTCCGTTGGGAAAAGAGGAGGCGTCGGGTTCCTGTTGCCGCAGCAGTTTGCCCGAAAATTTCTCAATGACGCCGCCTTTGCCGTCCAGTTCGATGAAGCCATCGTGCTTTTCGGCGGTCGTGCCGGTGAGCGGCGAGAACCAGTGCGTATAGTGACGGGCGCCGTTTTCCAATGCCCAATTTTTCATGCCTTCCGCCACGGCATCCACCATCGAGGCGTCCAGCGGTTCGCTGCCTTCCATCACGGCGGCCATGTGCGCATAAACCTCGGAGGGAAGATAGCGGTACATCTTGGCTTTATCAAACACCTTGCATCCGAAATATTCGTCCGGGCGGCGGTTCTCATCCACGGAAAGTGCCTGTTTTCCGGCGGCTTTTTCAAGCGAATCAAAACGTAATCGGCTCATTATTTATGGCTGTTATTTCTGTTTCTTGATGGTTTTTCTTGGAATTTCCTCGAAATTCACCGCAAAAGTAGCAAAATCCGCCCGCAAAATCAAAATGCGGGTGGAAATTGTAAAATGGTGATTGAAATTTGTTTTATTGCCGATATCGGCAATTTATAGTCTGGCAGAAGCGTATCAAGAGGATATGGAGCTTCTCCGGACTCGCCACGATGGCCAGAATCATGCTGATGTACTACGTCAACCCTAATACGAAGTTCAGAGAACACTTCAAGAAATTGCTCGCAGATTATCCTGTTGTCAAACTTGGATATATGGGATT
>JAZRWU010000135.1:0-2970 GCA_045599885.1 Bacteroidales bacterium
ATTAGAAGCTGTTTGAAATAGTATGATTTAGAACCTGTTTTGAATATAAAGAATTCAAAGCTGGTTCTTGGTTTATTTTGATATATTTGCAAACCTGCCTCAAATAGCCGGTTCCAAGATTTCATTCTAAACATTATACAACGTATTGATATGAAAAAATTTGCAGCCCTTCTCAGTGCAGCCCTTATGACTGCCGTATTCTGTACCGCGCAGAATACTGAAATCAAGGAAGATTTCAAGCCGTCCTCCATGAATCAACCGGGTCAGCAGTACCCCATGGTCAATTCACAGGGCTATGCCCGTTTCCGCATCAGCGTCCCAATGCTCAGGCAGTCAGTGTCAGTCTGGGGCACGGCGGCACCGATCTCGTAAAATCCGAGGACGGCTTCTGGACGGGAACCACGGCGGCTCCTCTGGATGAAGGTTTTCACTACTACCACCTCACCATCGACGGCGGCACATTCAACGGCCCCGGCACGAACAACTACTATGGTTCAACACGTTGGGAAAGCGGCATTGAGATTCCCGCCAAGGACGCCGCTATTTACGAAGAACGTGACGTACCACACGGTTTCGTACAGCAGATTCTCGTCTGGTCAGAAAGCAGGAATGAACTTTGCCGCGCATTCGTTTACACCCCTCCCACGTACAACAGCGACAAGGCCAAAGTGAAATATCCCGTTCTGTATCTCCAGCACGGTTGGGTTGAGGACGAGACTGCATGGATAACCCAAGGCCACGCCAACCTCATTCTTTCGCTCAAATAGCCCGCTATTTTACGCAAAACGATAGACAAAACCGTTCGCAAAAACAGTTCTCAAAAAAACTCGAAACAAATTCAAACAGCTTCTGAGTCATAAAACAAAAGTTTCCGCCTTTACTTTTTTTTTGTTTTATTCCTTCGCATCCCACAAGATTTGGTTATCTTTGAGCATTCAAAATCGACACGATGAACGACGCTCTCAAAAAAATCATACGCAACCTGGCCGCATTCGTCATCGTATGCGTGCTGCTGCTCGTCGGCCTGAGAATCTGGCTCACGTTCTATACCCATCACCGCAGTTCCATTGAACTGCCCGACCTCTCCGGTTTGAGCCTTGACAGCGTCGGCGTGGTGTTGGCAGAAGAAGGCCTGCGTTTCGAGGTGGTCGATTCTTTCTATCGCGAAGGCTTGGATCCGGGTGTCGTACTCGAACAAAGGCCGGCAGCCGGTGCCAAAGTCAAGGTCAACCGCATTATCTTCCTGACTACCAACGCACACGAACGCGAATCCATACCGATGCCCTACGTCAAGGACCTTTCCCAGCGTCAGGCCATCGCCATGCTGGAAGGCGCAGGATTCAAAGTCAGGAAAGTCTCATTCGTCACCTCGCAATACAAGAATCTGGTGATTGATGTCCAGTACAAAGGCAAAAGCCTGCGTCCGGGAGAAAGCCTGCCGAAAGGTTCCGGACTGACCTTGGTCGTCGGTCAGGGAGACCATGCCGAATATGTCATCGTTCCCAACCTGAAAGGTCTGAATTTGGATGAAGCCGTCAATAAAGCCCACAGCAACAACCTCAACATAGGCGACATCATCTACGACGAAAAGCCACGCAACGACAAGGACGCCGCCAAATACATCATCTATGACCAACTGCCACGCTCCGGCAACGCCACATCCATGAGCAGCCATATCAAAATCTGGATGAGCAAGAATCCGGGAGGTGAGCCGGAAGAAATCATCGGAAACGAGTAACCATCTGAGCCGTCATGCTGAATCAGCCCCACGAGATTCTGTCGCAGGAAATGACACCAGGTGCCTGTCCCAAGGATAACGGCGACCGGCCGATATCTCCGTATGAGGGTTCCGGGATGAATCCGGCGTTGGACGCTACGGAAGATTTCCCCACGGAGGACGGTTTTGACGGCGAAGAAGAGGAGGATGAAGACTACAACCCTCATTTCAGCGCCTTCTCTCAAAAAGAGAACCGGAGAAGTGAAGGCGGAGAACTCTTCGAGCAATATCATCTCGTGGCCGACAAAGGACAGACCCTGCTGCGCATCGACAAATTTCTGGTCGCCCATATTGCGCAAGTATCGCGCAACCGCATTCAGGACGCCGCCGATGCCGGACGCATTCTGGTCAACGGAAAGGCGGTCAAATCCAACTACCGCGTCAAACCTTCCGACGTGGTCAGCATCATGGTCAGTTATCCCCCACGCGACAATGAGGTCGTGCCGGAAGACATTCCCCTGGATATTCTTTACGAAGACAATGACCTGCTGATGGTCAACAAGCCGGCCGGCATGGTGGTTCACCCGGGGCACGGCAACTTCAGCGGGACTTTGGTCAATGCACTGGTCTGGCACTTCAAGGACAACCCGCAGTTTCCTTCCGATGACCCCCGTCCCGGACTGGTTCACCGCATCGACAAAGACACTTCCGGGCTGCTCGTCATCGCCAAGAATCCCAATGCCAAAGCCAGGCTCGCCGAACAGTTTTTCCACAAGACCTCACAGCGCAGTTATCAGGCACTGGTCTGGGGCAATTTCGAGGAGGACGAAGGTCGGGTCGATATTCCCATAGGACGCAGCCGCAGCGACCGGCTTCAAATGACCGTTTATCCCGAAGGTGGCGAAGGCAGCAAGACGGCGGTCACCAATTACCGCGTGCTGGAACGGTTCGGTTATGTTACGCTGGTGGAATGCCGCCTGGAGACCGGGCGCACCCATCAGATCCGTGTCCACATGAAATATCTCGGCCATCCGCTGTTCAACGATGCCCGTTACGGTGGAAACGAGATTCTGAAAGGCACCCGTTTCGCCAAATACAAACAGTTTGTGGATAATTGTTTTGAGATATGCCCACGACAGGCGCTTCATGCCAAGACACTGGGCTTCAAGCATCCGGTGAGCGGAGAGGATATGTTTTTCGACAGTGAGCTGCCCGAAGACATGGCCTGTCTGCTGGAGAAATGGAGGAGATAC
>JAZRWU010000136.1:0-6244 GCA_045599885.1 Bacteroidales bacterium
AGGCAAAGTCTTCACCGACCGCATCAGCCCCATCCGCAAGCAGCTTATCAAGTCGCGGATGGCCAATATCCAGAAGGGAAGGGTGTCCTGTGATTACAGGGTGAAATCCATTAGAAAATAACGATATGAGAGTTTACGTCCGGTCGCTTGTCTGTCTGCTGTATTGGCTGACGTTTGCCTTGGGGGCATCGGCTCAGCTCAATACCGACCGCGTGATGGCGATTGGCCGCAATGCTTTGTATTTCGAGGACTATATCCTGTCGATTCAGTATTTCAACCGGGTGATAGGCGTGAAACCTTATTTGGCGGAACCCTACGTCTATCGGGCCATCGCCAAATTGAGTCTGGAGGATTTTCAGGGAGCGGAGGAAGACTGCAGCGAGGCACTCGAACGCAATCCTTTCATCGTGAGGGCCTATTATGCCCGTAGTTATGCGCGGATTCAGCTCAAGGACTACGAAGGCTCCATTGCCGACTGTACCCGGGGACTGGAATTCGACACCGAGAACAAGTCGCTGATGCTCAACCGGGCCGCATCGCGGATGTATGCCGGGCAGTATGATTCCGCCCGCATCGACCTCGACGACCTCATCAGCCGTTATCCACGCTTCATGTACGCCTATATGAGCCGTGGACAGCTCAACATCGAGGCCGGAGACACCTTGGCCGCTTCCGATGACTTCAGCCGGGCCATCGCCGTGGACCGTTTCTATGCGCCTGCCTATGCCGCCAGAGCCTATGTCTCGCTGCTGCGGGAGAACTACAAGGACGCGATTCCCGATTTCAATGAGGCTATCCGCTTGGAACCCAACAACGAAGGTTATTATATCAACCGGGGTCTCGCCCGCTATTATTCGCAGGATTACCGGGGCGTGCTGAGCGATTTCGAGCGGGTGCTGCAACTCAATCCCAATTCAACTCAGACCTATTACAACCGGGGACTCATCCGGGCTGAGGTGGGCGAATACAATCGGGCGCTCGACGATTTCGACAAAGTGCTCGAACTCGATCCCGACAACGATATGGCACTCTACAACAGGGCTTTGCTACGCAATGACCTGGGCGATCTGAAAGGTGCCGAAGCCGACCTGACAGCGATTCTGACGGAATATCCCAATTTTATCCCCGCCTATTATCAGCGCAGTGAGGTCCGCCGCAGGCAGGGCAATGCCAAAGGTGCCGATAAGGATTATTTCGTCGCCTGGGATTTGGAGAATCAGTTGGAGGCCGACCGTGCCGCCGGACGTAAATTCTCGGCCCGAGGCAATCAACCGCAAGGCAAGACCCGTACCGAAGACGATAAAGACCTCAATAAATACAACCGCGTGGTGGTTTCCGAGACCGATATGGAGCAGACGATGCGTTATGCCAATCCGATACGCGGCAACGTGCAGAATTTCAATGTGGATGTGGCCATTGAGCCTATGTTCGCCCTGACCTTCTACGAACAGCGCGGTCCGGTGGACCGGGTGCGTGCGATGGACTGGCAGGCCTATGTCGATTCGGTGACGGTGCCCGGTGTCGATTGGGAGGGCTTGCGTATCACCAATCAGGAAAAAGCTCTTGACGACAGCGCGGTCCGCAAGCATTTCAGCTCGATTGACCATTATTCCAAACTGCTTGTCGAGCGGCCCGATGCTCCCGAAATTTATCTGGCCCGTGCGCTCGATTTCTCTTTGGTCAAGGATGAGGAAAACGCCATCAACGACTTGAGCGTCGCCCTGACGATGCGTGACAATATCGTGCTGGCTTATTTCCTGCGGGCCAATCTGCGTTTCCGCCGGCTCGTTTTCGAAAATTCCTCCGAGGCGGCCGAAATGATGGTGAGTGAGAAAGGAACGCCTTCATCCAACGAGGCGGTGCTGAATTCTTTTGCCATCAGCGACGGTACGTTCGGAGCGGAGTATATGCTGGTGATGCAGGATTACGACCGTCTGCTTCAACTGGCTCCGGAATTTGTCTATGCCTGGTACAACCGTGGCAACATCCGCTGTCAGCAGCGGGACTACCGCAGTGCGCTTGAGGATTACGACAAAGCCATCGCCTTGCGTCCCGAGTTTGCCGAAGCTTGGTACAACCGCGGCATTACGAGACTTTATCTGGGTGAGCGGGAACAGGCCCTGCGCGATTTGAGCCGCGCCGGTGAACTGGGGCTTTTCAAGGCATACAATATCATCAAACGATTCTCCGAATAGTTTCAAATAAAAAAAGATGAAAACAAAGATGAATATGAAACGCTTATTTTTCAGTTTGGTTTTGAGTGGAGCCTTGTCGGTTCCGGTGTTTTCTTCGGCGGCCAATGCGGCTTTGCCTTCAGAATCGGTATCTACGGCCTATGGGTTGATAGGTTGGGCCTGTTATCCCGATATGGGATGCGAGGGCACGACGGGCGGTGGAGAAGGCCGTACGGTGCGTGTCAGCACGATGGAACAGCTCCAACAATATGCTTCCGCCGAAGAGCCGCTGGTGATTCTGATCGAAGGTCAGTTCAACGACCGTGTCAGGCTGCAGGTGGCCAGTGACAAGACTCTTGTAGGAGTAGGCGGGGGCGCTTCGTTCGAGAATGTCTGTTTCGAGACGAACGGCTGCCACAATATCATCCTCCGCAATCTGAAAATCACCAAGGGCAGTCCTGACGGCATTTCTTTCCGCAACACGCATCATGTCTGGGTCGATCATTGCGATTTGTCCGATTCGGGCGACGGCCTGCTCGATTTCACGCTCGGTTCGAGCTATATGACAGTTTCGTGGACGAGACTTCATCATCACAACAAAGTCTCCTTGGCCAATTCGGGCACCGGCCATTTCGAGGATGTGGGCCGCGAACGGGTGACTTATCATCACAACTGGTTCTACGAAGGCGTTCAGCGCAATCCGCGTGTAGGTTACGGACTCGGACACGTTTTCAACAATTATTATTCGGACATTCCTTCCTATTGCATCGGCTTTTTCTGTGGCGCCAAAGTGCTGGCCCAGCAGAATTATTTCTTCCGTTCGCAGAATCCTTTCCGCCAGATGTATTCCGATGTTCCGGGTTCGGCTTATTATGGCTCCTGCTATTCTGAAAACAATATTTTTGACCAATGTCAAGGTACGATGACGGCTACCGACGACGCTTTCCGTCCAGAAGATTATTACGGATATTCATTCTGTCTTCAGGATCCGAAGCTTCTGCCCGATGAAGTGCAGGCTCTTTCGGGGCCTCAGGCCGGTGTCGGAGCGGAGGTGATGCCTTTGCCCGGCAATGGCGCTTTGGCAGTCTCCGGCAATCATCTTCATTGGACCCGTCTGGAAGGGGCTGTCTCGTGGAAACTGCGTTACGGCACTTCGGAGAAGGATATGAAGGAAGTCCGTCTGAACCAACGCGATTATTTCCCTCAGCTGCGTCCCGACACTGATTATCTTTGGCAGGTGGAGGCATTGATGGCCGACGGCAGCAAACACACCTCGCCTCTCTGGCATTTCCGTACGGCTTCGGCTTTCGCTTCCCGGCCTTTCCCGGCCAATGGAGACCCGCAGGCCGTCTTGCGTGGCGCTTTGAGCCGTGAGCGAACCTCGCTGCTTCCTTTGAGTTGGAATCCTGCCTGGAAGGCCGTGGCCTACCGCGTGTATATGGGCGAGACGCCTTCGTTGAAGGATGAGAATCTGCTGATGGAGACCCCTTCGACACAATGCCGTCTGAGACAGGCGACTTCCGGCAAAACGCTCTATTGGCGGGTGGATGCTGTTGATATTCAGGGTCATGTAACCAAAGGCTCTGTCTGGTCTTTCACCCCGGCCGATTGTCCTTTGCAGGAAGGTGTCTGCCGTTCTGTCCAATTGGTCCGTGGCGGTCAGGCTTTTCTGGAGAAACCCGAGAAGGAGTCTCTGCGGGCGGCTTTGGGCGACTGGGCTGTTTCGGGCGATGCCGGCCCCGGTTGCGTGAGCGGCCGCTGGACAGGCAAGGAAGGCGATTATTCGCTGACGCTGCGCTACTTTGATGAAAACGACGGTCAAGCGTCCTATACTTTGTATGTAGCTGGAAATATGATAGATACTTGGCGCTCCGATGCCGACAGCGAGGCTTTGGAGGCTCACACGGTTCCGTCGTTGCATCTTGTCGAAGGTGACGAGATTTTGATTGAGTTTATGCCGAGACGGGGAGAGCAGTGCCGTATGGCCTCTCTGGAGATTCAGCCTCTCAACCCGCCTGTGTCGGCCAAACGTTCCGGGAGAATGCGTTAGTTTTAATCGATGTGATAAGTAAATCGTTGAAAATCAGATATTTCATGCTATCTGTCGCGTTTTTGGCGGCGGACGGCCTTTCTGCCGCTGTACTCGACCCTCTGTTCAGTTGTCCGGGAGGTTGGCAAAAGGCGCCCCTGAGTCTTGAGCTGCAGGCCGAAGGCAATCCGGAGGCGGTGATTTACTACACGCTCGACGGCAGCATCCCGGAAGCGGGCAAGGCTCTGCGCTATACGGCTCCTTTGGAAATCCACAGCACGACGCCGGTCAGTGTGCTTTGTGTCGATGCCCAAGGTTGGAGTGGTCCGGTCAAGACTCAGACCTATCTTTTTCTCGGGGATATCCTGCGTCAGCCGGCTCATATCGAGGGTTATCCCGACGGCTGGAGCTATAAATCGGATAAGGAATTCTTTGAGGCTGATTACGAGATGGATCCGGCAGTCTGTTTTGCGCCGGAATATCAGGATTTGATGGATTCGGCTTTCCTGGCGGTTCCTTCCATCTGTCTGGTCACCCATCCCGGACATCTGTTCTCGCAGGCCAAGGATACCACTGGCGGCATTTACATCCATACCGGAAAGTCGGTCGGCGGATTGGGACAGGGTTGGGAGCGTCCGGCTTCGATGGAATATTACGACCCGGCGACGGGCGGCAGTTTCCAAATCAACTGCGGCCTGCGTCTCCACGGAGGCAACAGCCGCAATCCCCAGAATTCTCCCAAACATTCCTTCCGCGTTTCTTTCCGTTCGCAGTACGGCAGTTCCAAACTCAAATACCGTATTTTCCCCGATTCGACAGCCACCAGGAAATTTGACCATCTGGTGTTGCGGGCCGGTTATAATTACACCTGGATCAAAAACGGCAGCAAGAGCCTCTATCCTCAGAATATTGTCCAACGTACCGACGCCCAGTATATTTACGATTCTTTCGCCAAAGAAGAGCAATTGGCGATGGGGCATCCGGCCACGCACCGCCGTTTCGCCCATCTGTTTCTCAACGGTCTGTATTGGGGACTGTATGAGATTTCGGAGAAAATCAACAACGATTTCGCCCAGGCCTATCTTGGCGGCAAGGACGAGGACATTGATGTGATGGGTGACCATAACGAGCTGATTGACGGTACTTGGGATGTCTATGACGAGATGTACAAGACGGCTACCGCTGTGACATCCAAAGCCAATGACGCTAGTTATAAAAAACTGATAGATAATCAGTTGCTTGATTTGGACAATTTCATCGACTATATGTTGATCAATTGGTATATCGGCAACGGCGATTGGGACAGCAACAACTGGCGCGTGGCCCGCAACCGGGTGAATCCGGGCAAAGGTTTCTGCCATTTCGTCTGGGATGCGGAAACGGCTTTCACCGATGTTTCCATTTCGAAAGTGAATGCGGTCAACGGCAATCCCACCAAGATGATGAAGTCTCTCAAACAGCATCCTGAGTTCAAAATGCTCTGTGCCGACCATATATACCGTCAGTTCTTCAACGGCGGTCCGCTCAGTCCGGAAGGTGCGGCGGCGGTCTATCGGCGGCTTTGCGACGAAATCGATCTTCCGATTATCTGCGAATCGGCCCGCTGGGGAGATTACCGTAAGAAAATCACCCGGGAAACGGAGGATACCTATACCCGCAACGATTTCTGGCTGCCCCGTCAGCAGGAGATTTTTGAGGATTATTTCCCGCTGCGTCCCGAATTCATGCTTGATGAACTGATTTCCGCCGGGCTGTATCCCACACTGAATCCGCCGGTATTCAAGACGGAAGAGGGAAGTTATATCGCTGATGGACTGAATATTGAAATGGATTTCGACACGATGCCCTACGATTTGTCCTCGACCATGCAGAAGGGCGGGACGTTTTATTTCACCACCGACGGCAGCGACCCGCGGGAGGCTTATACGGCGAAAGTGGCTGCGAACGCGCAGACCTACGGCAGTCCCTGGAAGGCAGAGCGCTCCGGAGACGACACTTTGAGTCTTCATGTCAAGGCACGGACGTATAAAAACGGCCAGTG
>JAZRWU010000137.1:0-3349 GCA_045599885.1 Bacteroidales bacterium
ATTCAGGGCAAATGGTTTTCCCACGATAGCGGGCCAGCATCACCCGGTTTTGTATTTTGTATTGTTTTTCTTCGAGCCGGTGGAAAAACTCGTTCAGACCGTCAAAGTCGGAATTGCCTGTCCAGACCAGCCGGCGTTGCTCATCGCTCAACTGATACCATGGAGTGAAAATCGGGAAACCGGCCTTTTCCGCCGCCCGAATCAGCTGATTCTTCCATTCCCCCATGACCTGCCCGCGCCAGCAGGCAATCGCGTCATCAAAAACGGAACGCGACTTGTCGGGGACAATCAAATCCTCATCCAGCCCGACAACCCGTCCGAATCCCTCACAGACCGGACAGGCACCTGCGGGTGAGTTGAAGTTGAACATCAGATCGTTGGGCTCCTCAAACACCATTCCATCGGCTTCGAAACGGTCTGAAAAATATTTGAGAGGCACCTTGTCCGCCATCATCCGGATCATGCAGGCGTTTTTGCCTTCGTAAAAGGCGGTCTCGATGGAATCGGTCAGTCGGGAACGGGTCAACCGGTCGTCTTGAACGGTCATACGGTCAACCACCAGGCAAATGTCCCGGCTGAAATCCTCCTTCATGCGTCCGCTTTCTTCTTCGGGCAGGGTGGAGAGGACATCGTCAATACGCAGTACCTCTCCCCGCACTTCAATACGGCTGAATCCTTGACGCAAAAGGGTTTGCAGGCTTTGGCGGATGCCTTGGGAGAAATCGATGGGGCAGAGAAGCAGAAAGCGGCTCCCTTCCGGAAAACTGAAAATATAGTCCAGAACGTCTTCTACTGTATGATGTTTGACTTCTTCGCCGGATATGGGAGAAACTGTTTTGCCGATGCGGGCGAACAGCAGTCTCAGGTAATCGTATATTTCGGTGGATGTCCCCACCGTTGAGCGGGCGTTGCGGTTGATGACCTTCTGGCTGATGGCGACCGTGGGCGGAATGTTGCGGATGAAATCGACTTCGGGCTTGTTCATTTTGCCCAAAAACTGCCTCGCATAGGCGGAAAGGCTTTCCACGTAACGTCTTTGCCCTTCGGCATAAAGCGTATCGAAGGCCAAAGACGATTTGCCGCTTCCCGACAATCCGGTGATCACCGTGAAGGAGTTCAGCGGAATGGAGACATCCACATCTTTCAGATTATTGACGCGCGCACCTTTGATTTCGATACTTTTCATTTCCGATAGCAAAATTCTTGCAAAGGTAGCGAATAATTTTTTCAAACCGCTTCTATTTGCTTACCTTTGCCTTGCAAGGCAGTGCCGGAATATGGCTGTGGCTGCCTGTTATCTTGGTTTTTAATAGAAGAATTATGAATACTCCCAGAAAGATTATCGTGACGGTGGCTCCGGTATGTCACGTCGGTAAGACGATTCCGTCAGAATGTAAAAATCCGCTCACACCGGAAGAAATCACTGAAGACGTGGTGAATTGCGCCCGTGCCGGTGCCTGCATGGTACATCTCCATACCCGTGACCTCAAAGGCGAACAGACCTTCGAGCTGGATGTGTTTCAAGATACCATCAACCGCATCCACGCTCATAGCGACATTATCATTCAAGGCAGTACGGGAGGCCTTTCCAGCCTGACTCTGGCGGAGCGCTGCGTATGTCTGAACGTGCCGTCAGTTGAAATCGCCTCGCTCAATATGGGCTCGGTCAATTTTGGCGAATCGGTCTATATCAATACTTTGCCCGACATCCGTTATTGGGCGGCCGAGATGAAGAAAAACAACGTGATACCCGAAATGGAGCTTTTTGACCTCAGTATGGTGGAAACTTGTACCAAATTGGCTGACGAAGGTGTTTTGAAACGTCCGCTCCATTACAATTTCTGTGTGGGCAAAGGCAATTCGAGCAATCTTTCAGCCACGGGACGCAATCTTTATTTTCTGAGCCAGTTGGCCGAACCGGGCACCTCCTGGGGTATCAACCACGACCAGATGGACGATTTCTCGATGCTGGCCTGCGCTATCGGAATGGGTGCCAATGCCGTCCGTGTGGGATTTGAAGACAGTTTCTGTTACGCTCCCGGCAAACGTGCCGCCAACAATGCTGAACTGGTGGAACGCTTGGTGGCCCTGATCCGAGCCATGGGTTGCGAGCCGGCCACTCCGGCTGAAGCGCGTCAGATGTTGGGAATCAAATAATATCGGAAATGAACGAAACAGATGCGCTTCTGCGCCAGAATATCCGTAAGGAACTGTCGGAACAGCACATCAGAATGATTGCCTTGGATGACGATCCTACGGGAATCCAGACGGTGCACGATTGTCCTTTGGTGACGGATTGGCAAGCCGATATCCTCCGGGAGGCTTTTTTGGCGGATGGTCCGTTTTTCTATATCCTGACCAATACCCGGGCAATGACACGGGAACAGGCTGAAAATGTGACACGCGAGGCCGTTTCCGCAGTTTTGGAGGCCAATCGGGAATTCGGATACAAACTCTTGTGGGTCAGCCGCAGTGATTCGACTTTGCGCGGTCATTTCCCCTTGGAAACGGATGTGATGCGTCAAGTGCTGGAAGAAAATGCTCAAGAAGTATGTCCGGTCACATTTTTTCTGCCTGCTTTCATCGAGGTGGGTCGTCTGACTATAGGTGGAATCCATTATCTGAAAGACGGTTCGTTTTTGATTCCGGTTTCGGAGACAGAGTTTGCCCGGGATAATGTGTTCGCATACAGTCATTCGGCCTTAAAAGACTATATTGCGGAAAAAACGGCGCTGGTCCCCGGTGAGGATTGCCGCTACAGACATTTGGGCGAGGATGATTTTTTATCCCTGCCATCAGAAGACCGCTTGTCGGTTTTGAAAGAATTCATGTCGTCCGCCAAGACGGGAGAACCGGCTTATATCACGTCGGATGCTTCCGATTATCTGTCACTCAGACGTCTGGCGCTCACGATGCTTCAATGGTGGAAATCTGAGTCTTGCAGTCTGGTGGTCCGTACATCGTCCTCTATGCCCAACGCTTTGAGCGGTATCCGGGACAAAGCTATGTTGGAAAAGAAGGATTTTCTGCTGGCCGACAATGAGCCGGCCGTTCCCGGACTTTTCGTGGTCGGGTCGCATGTGCGGAAAACCACTTGTCAGTTGGAACACTTGCTGGCCTGCGACGGCATAAAAGGGATCGAGCTGGATGTCCGGAAAGTTTTGGATTGTCCTGCCGACTGCATGAAAGAATTGCTTGAGGATTTGAAACAGACGGCAGGGGAGGGTATGACTCCGGTGATATACACATCCCGTAAGGAACTCCGCCTGGAAGACGCAGACAAACGTCAGCTGCTTGGACAGCAGGTGTCCGGCTTTCTGGTGGATATCGTACGTAATCTTCCCTATCG
>JAZRWU010000138.1:0-3762 GCA_045599885.1 Bacteroidales bacterium
ATTACGGATGACAATCTGCAGGTACATTATGCCAAAATCGCCATTTCTCAAGGGAAAGGCTTCGGTGTGCTCCCCGGCAACAGCTCGCAGCGCGATTTCCTGCCGCAGGCGTTCTCGGATTTCATTTATGCCGTGATTATTGAGGAAAGCGGATGGCTCGGAATGATATTCATACCCATGATTTATGTGTTCCTGCTCTTCCGATGTCAGAAAATCGCCAAAAAGTGCCGGAAGCCGGTGCCGATGCTCTTGGTGATGGGCTCGGCTCTGATAGTGTCTCTTCAGGCGTTCATCAATATGGCCGTTTCGGTCGGTTGGTTTCCTGTGACCGGTCAGCCGATGCCGATGATCAGTAAAGGTGGAACTTCCCAATGGATTACGAGTCTGTATTTTGCCATTATACTGAGTGTCAGCCGATTCGGAGAGGAGGAAGAAGAACGTGCCGTTTTGGAGGCCGAAGAGGCCGAAGACGAACGCCGCCGTGTGGAAGCCGCCCGTCTGGCGGCAGAACGCCTGGCAGATGAGCAGTCGATGGAAGCGCAGGATTATGCCGATATGGCAGGATAATGATAAACGATATGAATATGACAACGACAGAAGGTCATCCTCTGAGATTCATTGTGTCGGGGGGAGGTACGGGAGGCCATATTTTCCCGGCGATTTCAATTGCCAACGCTTTGAAAGAAGCGGTTCCTGAAGCGGAGATATTGTTTGTGGGTGCGGAAAGCCGTATGGAAATGCAGCGGGTTCCGGCAGCCGGCTATCCTATTGTGGGCCTTCCTGTCAGTGGTTTCGACCGTAAGCATCTGCTGAAGAATGTCAAGACTTTGTGCAATCTGCTCAAAAGTATGCGAAAAGCCCGCCAGGTGGTCAAAGATTTTCAGCCGGCGGTAGTCATCGGTGTCGGCGGTTATGCCAGCGGACCGACCTTGAGAGCCGCCGCATCTTTGGGCATACCGACACTTATTCAGGAGCAGAACTCCTATGCCGGTGTGACCAACAAGCTTCTGGCCGCCAAGGCAAAACGCATCTGTGTGGCATACAAAGGTATGGAACGTTTCTTCCCGGCCGAAAAAATATTGATGACCGGCAATCCTGTCCGTCAGGATCTGCTGTTTTCCGCTCAGTTGAGGGAGGAGGCAAGGGAGCATTATCAATTGGATTCCGCGAAACCCGTTTTGCTGATTGTCGGTGGCAGTTTGGGGGCCGGAACCATCAACAAGGCTTTGGAGAATTCCCTTGAGACACTTCGTGCCGCTTCGGATGTCGAGATACTATGGCAGACCGGCCGATATTATTATCCGGGCATTATGGAACGTATCGGCAAAGATATCCCGGCCAATGTCCATATCATGGAGTTCATCGACCGTATGGATTACGCCTATGCCGTAGCCGACCTGGTGGTTTCCCGAGCCGGTGCCAGTACGATATCGGAATTGTGTCTTTTAGGCAAAGCGGCTATTCTGGTGCCATCTCCCAATGTGGCGGAAGACCATCAGACCAAGAATGCCTTGGCTTTGGTGAAGGAAAATGCGGCGGTGATGTTGAGCGATGCGGAGACTCCGGCCAAACTGGTTCCGTCCGCGCTCGAGCTGCTTCAACAGCCTGAACGGTTGGAGCAATTGAGAAATAACGTATTGAAACTGGCCCAGCACGATTCGGCCGCCCGCATTGCCGCCGAAGTGCTGAAATTGACAAAATAAGTATGGAAATCAAGAGAGTCTATTTTATCGGTATCGGCGGCATCGGAATGAGCAATCTGGCCCGGTATTATGTCAAGGAAGGTTGCCCTGTGGCTGGTTACGACCGAACACCGAGCCCCTTGACCACCGCTTTGGAGGCAGAGGGAATACCGATTCATTATGAAGATAAGGTGGCGTTGATTCCCGAGTCTTTTCTGGATCCTCAGACCACTTTGGTCGTACGCACACCGGCTGTCCCTGAAACGCATGGCGAATTGACTTTCTTTCGCAACGAAGGGTTCCGCCTGATGAAGAGAGCAGAGGTTTTAGGGGAGATTTCCAAGGATAAAAGAGCTTTGTGCATTTCGGGCACACACGGAAAGACGACCACTTCGACCTTGCTGGCTCATATTCTGCGGAGCTCTTCCTTGGACTGCAATGCTTTTTTAGGAGGAATCTCCAATAATTATCAGACCAACCTGCTTTTATCGGACAAAAGCGATCTCACGGTGGTAGAAGCCGACGAATACGACCGCTCTTTCCATCATCTGCGCCCCTATATGGCCGTGGTTACGGCAACGGATGCCGATCATCTCGATATTTACGGTACGCACGAGGCTTATCTGGAATCGTTTGCCCATTTCACATCTCTGATCCGTCCGGGAGGTTGTCTTGTGGCTAAAACAGGTTTGCGGTTGCAGCCCCGTCTTCAGGAAGGAGTCCGCTTATATCACTATGCTGTGGAACCGGATGCAAACGAGGCGATGCCTGATTTCTATTCCGACCATATCTTTTATAGCGACGGGCATCTGTTTTTCGATTTCCATTATCCGCAAGGTTGTATCCGCAAAATGGAACTCGGTGTGCCGATACGTATCCATGTGGAGAATGCGACTGCGGCGATGGCCATTGCTCATCTCAATGGAGTGAACGATGAGGAATTGCGGGCGGCTTTGGCCTCTTTCCGGGGCAATCAGCGCCGTTTTGATATTCATGTCCGTAATGAGAAGGTGGTTTATATCGACGATTATGCCCATCATCCGGACGAATTGACCGCCAGTATCCGTTCTGTTCGGGCTCTTTTCCCGGACCGCAAGCTGACGGGAGTCTTCCAGCCGCATCTATATACCCGGACCCGGGATTTCGCCGCCGAGTTCGCCCATGCGCTTTCCCTGTTGGACGAAGTGATTCTGCTGGATATCTATCCTGCCCGCGAGGAACCTATCGAAGGGGTGAGCTCGAAGATCATATTCGATAAGATCACCGCTCCGGAGAAATCCATGGCAAATCTGCAAAGTATTGTGGAAGTGTTGAAAAACAAGCCCTTGGATGTCCTGATTACTTTGGGAGCCGGAAATATCGACCGGATTGTCCCGGAATTGAAGGCTTGTCTTGAAAAGTTATAGAATCTGACCATTATCTGCGGATGAAACAAAGAATCTTCATAGGTATCGTATGTGTGGTGCTGGCGGCTTATATCCTGTTGGCGGGACGCTTTTATGCCGGTTCCAGAAACAATCTGATGGCATCTTCGCTTGAGATATGTATCTCCGACACCAGCGATCATCCTTTTGTCAAGGCGGAAGAACTGCGCCGTTGGCTGATTCAGGCACAGATTCCGATGGAGGCAAGACCTGCCGCGGAAGTCGATTTGGCACAGATAGAACGGGTGGTCTGTTCGCATCCATTGATAAAGTCGGCGGAATGCAGTCTCCGTCCGGATGGCCGTCTTCAAGTGGTGGCGGCCCAAAGAATCCCCATCATGCGGGTTTTGTCGGAAGGTCAGTCCTGTCATTTCCTGGACGAGGACGGCCAATGGATGAGACTCAATCTGTCGGCATCGCAAAGCATGGCTGTAGATGTGCCGGTGGCGACGGGACAGATAGCATTTGGCGACAGCCTTTTGGTCTCACATCTGTATGATATGGCTAAACGCTTGAAAAATAATTCTTTTTGGAATAATATGATAGAGCAGATTTATGTGGATGCTCAAGGCCGTTGGATTCTGACACCCCGGGTCGGCGATTTTTCCATTATCCTCGGAAAACCCGACCGTATGGATGACAAATTGGCGGCTTTG
>JAZRWU010000139.1:0-8279 GCA_045599885.1 Bacteroidales bacterium
GTTTTGAATTCTTTCAAAATAATTATTATGACGCTGTTATTCCGCTGCTTTGATGGTCTTTTGGTCTGCTTCGGCCCATCCTTTCGCTCGCATAGCCCGCTATGCTCGCTCAACGATGACCCGAATCAACCTCAAAATCCCTATCAAATCATCGGGAAATCATTTCAAAACAGGTTCTATGAAATTCAAACAGCTTCTTAGATAACTTATCACTTATGAAAACGACTGATTTTTCGGCAAAGATAACACATTGTTCTTTTGATGAGCTAAAAGAAGAGGAAAAAGCCTTGATTCTGGCAGCCAAAGCGGCGTCAGAGAATTCATATTCGCCTTATTCCCATTTTCAGGTGGGAGCTGCCATGTTGTTGGACAATGGACAGACGTTCACAGGCTGTAATCAGGAAAATGTCGCCTATCCTTCGGGCTTGTGTGCTGAGAGAGCCTGTATTTTCTCTGCCGGTTCTGTGTTGCCCGAAAACAAACCCATTATGATGGCGGTTGCCGCTCAAACCCAAGGAGAGTTCACCCGCACCCCAGTCATGCCTTGTGGGGCTTGCCGTCAGGTGATGGTGGAAGTGGAGGCGCGCTACCATTCCAACCTGAGATTGCTGTTGTACGGAACGGATGACATTGTCATCTTTGAATCAGCGCAGTCGATTCTGCCCTTTGCCTTTGCGTTTTGATTAGAAGCCGCTCTGCTCGGTGAATACCACTTCGAGCTTCATCGGCGAGATGGGGTGCGCCGCGCTTTTGATTTTGACAGCTGAGGGTTTGGTCTTCGGCAGAAGATACAGACTCGTGTTGTCGCCGTTGGTCACCTCTTCCACGGGAAGGACAATCATGGTCATATCCAAAGGCTGTGTCTCATCCTCTTGATATTGTCTCAGCAATTTCTGTGTCAGTGAGCTCAAATCAAAAATGAAGCAGTCGTCATTCTTGTTGTAGGATGCCACGAATGACTCATGGTTGTCGGCCAGATTGTATTCTGCAAAGAAGTTCTTGAATCTGTCCTCCTGGATGAGCAGCAGTTTGTCGGGCGGGTTCATTCCCCAGCTGGAATCATCCAAATCGGTGGCATTGAGCTTCAAACGGGCATAGTTGATATACTTCCCGTTGAGTTTTCGGCATACCGACGAAAGAGGCAGATGGATTTGGGTATATAATCCGGCGGGCGAATAGATGTAGTTGAGACTGTCCTTATCCGAGCCGTCTGTCGTGATATACGAACTCAAATCGACATGGCTGTATTTGTTGATTTGTTTAACCTCTTTTGTCATAGGGAAGTAACTGGCAGCCGTCGTGTCGATGGTGACGGTTTTCCCATCCACTTCTTTTGTATAGCGGTAGTCGTACACAAGTTCCAGCTGGGCATTGCTGACATAAATCAGGGCGCCGTTTCCGTAGGTGGTGGTGATGTAAAGACCTTTCAGATATTCAGCGAAATGGCGCGGTCCGTCGCATTTCGACGGGTCGGCTTTGCAATCATCGTAGATGCTTTGTGCGAATTCCCGGTCCAGACTTACCCGCACACAGTATTTGGTGGATGAAGTCCATTGATTCTTGGAGGAAATCGGCGTGTAAACAGTGGAACCGAGTTTTTCGCTCTTGTCGCAGAAATCTTCAATCCGGAGGTTGGTATAATAAACCTGATTCAATTCCGGAGCCTTGTTCAAATGATAGACCGTTGTCTCGAACAGGCTTGTGGAGTCACCAAACCAGCTTTCGTAAAACATATACAGAAAAGCCGAGTCAATCTGATGGTCGGGGATGTCGCCGAAGCTGAATTGGTCCGCACAGTAGAATTGGGCAAGAAAATCGGCTTTGGTCGTGCCGAAACGGGCATCGGTATATTCACCCAGAATCGCCGTGGAATTCCGTTGGATGATGGAATCGACCACTATGGTTTTGGAAGACAGTTTGAAAGAAACGGTGTCGGTATGGATAATATCTTTTTCGGGTTGCAGGCTGCCGCCGATTTCGCTGCCGGTAGTGCAAGCTGAGAAAAGAATGAGAAGTATCGTCGCACTGAAAATGAGAAATCGTTTCATTTCTTACAGCGAGTTGTAAAAATCGAGATAATTACTGAAGTTGTTGTCCGGACTTCCTACGATGAAAGGTTTGCCCGCATTCTCTGCGAGGAATCTGACATCCGGGTCAATCGTCTCTTCCGCTTGAATGATTCCGTCCGAATAGCGGAAAGCCAGCTTCATCAGCGATTTATAGTCCGCCACGTCCTTGACATCGGCCACGTCTTCGGGATTTATGCCTTCAATGATGACTTTCTCGGCGAAATTGTCCGCAAAGGTGTTGGAAAAGCCATCGTTATAGACAGAATAGACGATTTTCGAGTCTTTGAAGAAAGGATCGTCGCAGAAAGCCTTTTTCAGGTACAGAGGAGCCACAGCCGACATCCAACCGTGACAGTGGATGAGGTCGGGCACCCAACGGAGTTTCCTCACCGTCTCAATGATGCCACGAATGAAAAAGACCGAGCGGTCGTCGTTGTCGTCAAAGTCTTTGCCCTCTGCGTCCTTCGTAATATACTTGCGATGGAAAAAGTCTTCATTGTCAATGAAATACACCTGCATTCTAGCAGCCTGGATGGATGCGACTTTAATGATGAGAGGATGGTCATTGTCATTGATTATCAGATTCATACCTGACAATCGGATTACCTCGTGAAGCTGATTTCTCCGTTCGTTGATGCATCCATATTTGGGCATAAAGGTTCTGATTTCAAAACCTCCTTCTTGTGTCGCTTGTGGCAAGTTGCGGCAAGTCGTGGACAAAAGAGTGTCAGGCAAATAAGGCGAAATCTCCTGACAAATGAATAAAACCTTTTTCGGACTCATATAGCTTTGCTTTCTTCGTAAGAGCGGTATTTTTGCAGAAAAGACCAAATGGCATCGCAAAGATAATAAAAAAATATAGATAAGTTGCAAGTTGTCACGCAATTGTTTTTTTTATTGACATTATTTTGGTTCTTTTGCGGCCGAAAACGGCGCCTTTCCACCGGTTTTCCATTATATTATATAATTATCATTAAATCAAATAGATATGCAAATCATAACAAGGGTTTCGGAATTAAAGGAAAAACTCGGTTTCTATCGCTCCCAGCAAAAGACGGTCGGATTGGTGCCGACTATGGGAGCCCTGCACGCCGGTCATATTTCGTTGGTGTCACGCTGCGTGAGCGAGAATGATGTCTGTGTTGTGAGCGACTTTGTCAATCCCACCCAGTTCAACGACAAAAGCGATTTGGCAGCCTATCCGCGTAAACCCGAAGAAGATGCGGCTCTTTTGAGAGAAGCCGGCTGCACGCTTCTTTTTATGCCTTCTGTCGAGGAGATGTATCCCGAACCCGACACCCGCGAGTTCCATTTCGGCGCATTGGAACAGGTGATGGAAGGTCCGTACCGTCCCGGGCATTTCAACGGAGTCGCGCAGATTGTCAGCAAGTTGTTTTATGCCGTCGAACCGGATAAGGCCTATTTTGGAGAAAAGGATTTTCAGCAGATCGCCATTATACGTTCCATGGTCAAACAGTTGGATCTCAAGTTGGAAATAGTGTCCTGCCCCATTATCCGGGAAGAGGACGGATTGGCTATGAGCAGCCGTAACGCCCGTTTGAATCCCGAAGAACGCAAAAAAGCTGTATTGATATCCAAATATTTGTTTGAAAGTCGTACTTTTGCAGAAAATAAAACACTGGCGGAGACGAAGGCTTTTGTAGAGGATTCCATCAACGCAGAACCGGTTTTCCGTCTGGACTATTATGAAATTGTGGACGGAATCACTTTGCAGCCCGTCAGAAATTGGGAGGATTCTTCCTATGTGGTAGGTTGTATCGCAGTATATTGCGGCGCTGTCCGTCTTATTGACAATATTGTTTACAAATGCTAGTAGAAGTCCTGAAATCAAAGATTCATCGGGTACACGTCACCGAGGCGAATGTGGATTATGTCGGCAGCATCACTATTGACGCCGATCTGTTGGATGCCGCCAATATGATTGAGAACGAGAAAGTTCAAGTTGTCAATAAAAACAATGGTGAACGGCTTGAGACATATATCATCAAAGGCGAACGTGGATCGGGTATCATTTGTTTGAACGGAGCGGCTGCTAGAAAGGCTGTGCCGGGAGATGTGCTGATAATCATCTCTTATGCGCTGATGGATTTTGAGGAAGCCAAGACTTTCAAACCGACAGTGATTTTCCCCGATACAGCCACAAATCGTTTGGTTGACTGACGTCTTCATCCTTTGGAGGCGTTGCATGGCCTGACACGCTTGTGTCGGATATGGATTCAATATGGAAAACCGTCGCCTCATCTGCCTTTTTTTGTCCGGCATAGCTGCCATTGGCTCTGTCCTGGCTGCGGGTGTCTCTCCCGATTCACCTCCGGCATTGTATCAGGCAGTTCCTTCGGATTTTATTTTTCCTTTGGATGTTCCTCCTTTGCTCAGTGCCAATTTCGGAGAGCTGAGGGAGAATCATTTCCATACCGGACTTGATTTCAAGACGCAAGGAGTGGAGGGCAAATGGGTCCGCTCTGTGGCCGATGGCTGGGTATCAAGGATTTCCATCAAACGCGGAGGCTATGGAAAGGCTTTATATATCAGTCATCCCAATGGGACAACCACTGTTTATGGGCATCTTCGCGATTTGAGCCCCCGTTTGGATTCTGTGTTGAAGGCCGCCCAGTATCGGGACCATTCCTATTTCGAAGAATTGACTTTCGAAAGCGGCCTGCTTCCCGTGCGTCAGGGGGAAGTGGTGGCCTATAGCGGAAATACGGGAGGAAGCGCAGGCCCTCATCTCCATTTTGAGGTCAGAGATACGGAGAGCGAAGACCCTTTGGATCCTTTGCTGTGGTATTCAGCCCGGATAGCAGATAAGACGGCGCCCAGAATCCGCTCCATGGCGCTTTATGCTTGTCCAGGGGAAGGCGTTCTTTCGTCAGGTGCAGATTGTCATGTGTTTGACAAGCCCTCCTCTCTCCCCAAAGTCTGGGGCAAGATTGCGTTGGGAGTCAGTGCCAATGATTATATGGACGGTACAAGCAATTATTATGGTATTTGCCGCGTCCGTCTCTTGGTTGACAGCCATGAGGTTTTTTGTCAGGAAATCAACCGTCTGCCGTTTGACCAAAGCCGGTATATCAACCTGATGACCGATTACAGTCTGCATTATCAGAAGAATATCTGGATGATAAGGATGTATCGGGAAGCCTGTAATCCCTTGGAGATTTACTCTCATCTCGAAAACGACGGGTGGCTGGTCATCGACGAAGAAAGACCGTATGAGGTCTGTTGTGAATTGACGGACAGGCACGGGAACGCTACGCAATGGACATTCCGTCTTCAGGGAGCCCGGATGGAGGCGCAGACCCCGAAGGATACGCTTCCGGTTTTGTATCCTGATATGGCCAACGATTGTGTTTTCCGTGATGCCGGCTTTTCGATACCCAAGAATGCGTTATATTATCCGGTCAGATTGAACTATACACAGCGAACCTGCGATTCGGTTTCTCCCAATCCGTATTATTCTGATTGTTATGGTTTGCTTGATTCTTGGATTCCGTTGCATACTCCTATGAAGGCCCGTGTGCGGATTCAGCGGGATTGTCTGAAAGACAAGTCTGATTATTATCTGGCCCGCCGCTCGAAAAGCGGACAATGGACTTATGTCGGCGGAGAGTATGAGGTGGAGGAAGACGGCTCCGAAACGGGCCAACCGACTTCTCAGGCATATCTGACAGCCGAACTGAGTTCCACAGGAGAGTACGTCGTGATGGCTGACAGTATCGCTCCCAAAATAATTATTCCAAACATTGACAAAGAGTCGAAAAATTCGTTTCTTCGCATCAAAGTTTCTGACGATGCGTCCGGAGTGGCCAGCTATGAGGTTTTTGTGGATGGACAATGGACTCTGTTTGAGGACGATTACAAAAAGGGCTCTGTTTTCGGAATGATTTCTCTCGATCCTGATGTGCCGGAGCAGCAGAAGCATTCCATCAAGGTCCGTGCTTGGGACAATTGTCAGAATATGGCTGAAAAAACAATATTCTTTTAAAATACACTGCGATGGATAATAACCAATTGATTCAGGAAGTCACAGCAAAAGCGCAGTCATGGTTGGGCAGCGCATACGATGCTGAGACCCGTGCTGATGTTCAGCGGATGTTGGACAATGAGGACAAAACGGAGCTTATCGAGAGTTTCTATAAGGTTCTGGAATTCGGTACCGGTGGATTGCGTGGAATTATGGGTTCCGGCACGAACCGGATGAATAAATACACGGTCGGCGCGGCCACTCAGGGTTTAGCCAATTATCTGAAGAAATATTATGGCCCGAATCAGAAAATATCGGTCGCCATCGGTCACGATTGCCGCAACAACAGCCGGCTCTTCGCCGAGATTTCAGCGGATATTTTCTCAGCCAACGGTATTTATGTCTATTTGTTCGAGAGCCTTCGCCCCACTCCGGAAATGTCTTTTGCCATCCGTCATCTTGGCTGCCAGAGCGGTATCATTCTGACGGCTTCGCACAATCCGAAGGAATACAACGGATATAAGGCTTATTGGGAGGATGGTGGCCAGGTGATTGCTCCCCACGACCACAACATCATTGACGAGGTCAATGCCATTACCAATGTGGAGGATATCAGGTTTCAGGGCAATCCGGAACTGATCCGCATCATCGGCGAGGAAATTGACCGCGAGTATATCCACCGTATTATGGGTGTGTCCCTTTCTCCGGAGGCCATAGCCCGTCATAAAGATTTGAAGATTGTCTATACTCCGATTCACGGTACAGGCATCAAAGTCATCCCCCGCTGTCTCAAAACGATGGGTTTCAGCAATGTGATTTCAGTACCCGAGCAGAATGTCATCAGCGGAGATTTTCCGACTGTGGTGTCTCCCAATCCCGAGGAGCCGGCAGCCCTGTCGATGGCCATCGCCAAAGCAAAAGAGGTGGATGCGGATGTGGTGATGGCTTCTGACCCCGATTCCGACCGTCTGGGAATTGCCATCAAAGACGATAAGGGCGAATGGATTCTGGTGTCGGGCAATCAGAATGCTTTATTGATAACCAATTATCTTATCAAACGCTGGAAAGAGCTTGGCAAACTCAGCGGGAACGAGTATATCGTCAAGACTATTGTCACCACTGAGTTGTTGAAAGATATCGCCGACAGCAACGGAGTAGAGATTTTTGATGTCTATACCGGCTTCAAGTGGATTGCCGATGTGATGCTGAAAAACGAGGGCAAAAAGCAGTTCATCTGCGGCGGTGAGGAGAGTTACGGATTCCTGGTCGAAGACTTTGTCCGTGACAAAGATGCTGTCAGTGCCGCTGCGATGATAGCCGAAGTGCTCGCCTGGGCCAAGGATCAAGGTAAAACATTGTATGAATTGCTGCTCGATATCTATCTCGAATTCGGGTATTCGAAGGAAAAAGGTATTTCGATTGTCCGCAAGGGCAAATCCGGAGCGGAAGAGATTCAGGCCATGATGGATAATTTCCGTGCCAATCCTGTCAAGGAGCTGGCAGGCTCACAGGTGGTCTTGATTAAGGATTTCAAATCTTTGACCTGGCAGAAGCCTTTGACGGGCGAGAGTGGCAAACTGGTGATGCCCGAGCCGTCCAATGTCTTGCAATACTTCGCGGCCGACCATACCAAGGTCTCCATCCGTCCTTCCGGAACCGAGCCGAAAATCAAGTTCTATATGGAAGTCCGTACCGAAATGAAGGACCGCTCCGATTACCAGAAAGCCGGCGAGTTTGCCGATGTCAAAATCGGGGAAATCAAGAAATCGTTGGGTATCTGAGGAACAGTGAAAGCGCCCCATCTACAACAGAGCTGCTGTGGATGGGGTGTAAATCATTCTTATTTTGATGATTAGTATTTTTTCAAAAAAACACACTATCTTTGATAGATTTTGAAAGGGCAGTCCCTATAAGTAGTCAAAACAACATTTTTAATAAACAAAAACATGAAAAGAATTATTTCAATCGCCTTGGCTGCCCTGATGGTCTGTAGCCTCGCCAATGCTCAAACAGCAAGACAATCAATCAGAGAAAGAAAACTGTATGCCAAGTACACTCAGTCTGAATTGGATTCAAAATCTTCGAAAGCAGCTCGTAAAGAAGTCAAATCATTGACAAAAGAGGGTTGGGCTGTCGCTCCCGGACAGTTGCCGCTTGACAAACAACTCGACCGTTCTTACAAGATGTACTATGAGTTTGAGGAATCCGGGCTTCCCAAATGGATT
>JAZRWU010000140.1:0-14209 GCA_045599885.1 Bacteroidales bacterium
ATCTCGTACGTGCCCGGTGCGATGTCGTAGAGGTAGCCGCCGTTCGTGCCGAGATAGCTCTGGCCCACCTCCTCGTGCGTCTCGCGGTCGTAGAACACCGCCTCGAACATGCCAGGACGCGACGGCGTGATGTGAAGCGCCTCATAGCTGTTGTTCAGACGCAGGTAATAGCTCGAGAACGGCTCGTGGATCGGCTCACGGCGGCAGGACACGCCCGTCTGGGCCATGACCAGGAGCAGGATGACGGATTTGGCGGCCGACAGCACGGTCAGCGCCCTCAGGTTGTTCTTCTTCATGCGTCTCATAACTCAGCCTCCTTTCCGGCGTCCTCTACTAGGGACACCCTCGTTTTCCTGAAGACGGGAACCACCAGCGAAACGCCGCATTTGATCGGACCCACCCAGCTCCAGCGGTTGACCAGACCGTCACGGTGGAGAAGGATGCCGCCCTCGGTGAACACGTCGTAGGGGATGTTGTGCGGCGCCACGATGCCGCCCGCCGTCAGGTCGAACTCGAGATGCAGGCCCGCCTTCTTCCCGATGGGCATCGCATAGGTGTAGTCGAGGCCCAGAGCACCGTACTCGCCCTGGAAGCCGTCCCACCCGCGCTCGAAGTCGTAGTAGCCCGCACCGGCCACCAGCGCCAGGGAGTGGCCCAGGAAACGGTACTTAGCGTTCTCCTGACCCGGACGGTGACGGCGGCCGAACCAGTAGCGCACCTCGGCCGTGCCGCCAAGGAACTCGAAGCAGTCCTTGTGGTCCGGGTGACGCCACACCCAAGGATAGTACCAGTCGGCCGAGAAGCTCCAGCGGTTGCCCAGGGGAAGCTCCACGCCCACGTTCATCGCGGGGACCAGGAGGTTGCTGCGGAAGGCCAGCACCGGCTCGCGCAACAGGCTGTCCATGCGCTCCATGCGTGTCGGACGGTAGACTTCCGGACCCTCGGCCCCGTCCATCGGAAAGCCGTAGGGATAGCCAGCGGCCACCATGTAGCCCTTGCGCCCGCGGCGGCCGGGAGCCGGCATGTAGCCGTTGAAGGCCTGGTAGATGTCGCCCGCCTGGAAGCCCGCGTTGAGGTTGCCGACGCCGTTGGGGAAGACGTGGTAGACCGTGTCGCGGTTGACCACCACCAGCGTGTCGCGCACACGGGACGGCGCCGGGGACGGAGCCACCGGAACCTTCGGAAGCGTGCGGAACGTGACCGTCATCTTGCCCGTGCGCACATGGGGAAAGATGTGCTCGTACATGTAGGCGTAGGGCACACCGCCGTCAAGAGCCTCGAGGCGGGCCTTGCGCTCCGACTCGGGCCCGCCCGACAGAAGCGAGAGGACCGCGTCGCGCGACGGAACAGACGCATCCTCCATCACCATGGCGCACACGTCCTCCCAGTTGACGCCGCGGGAGTCCACGTGGACAATCTCCTGGGGCACCACGGCGAAGCGGCGCAGTATCTCCACCATGCGCTGGGCGCGGTTGTCGGACAGGTCGGCGTTGAGGGACGCGCTGCCCTCGATGGACGCGCCGCCGACGATCCCGACAGACTCGACGGCTATCGTGTAGTCGCCCACGTAGCGGCGCATCTCGTCCGAGAAGGACGCGATGCGGGACGCGTTGCCCATGTAGTCCGGATCGATGGTCCTGTGACCCTGCCGGAACGATACGCTGAGGCTGGCCGTCTTGCGCGAATCGGCCTCCGGCTGCGCCAGACACCGCTGGGGGAGCGCCGCCAGAAGCAGGAGCGCCGCATACGACGGCAACAGCAGCCTCGTGTTGAAAAATCTTCTCATAGAGTCCTATAGGTTTTAATATTGTATGAACGGTTGTCTTTCAAGCTCGCGGCATGACGCGGCGACGGAAACGGACACGGCAAAGCACGCGGCCATCCCCGAAGGGACGCCGGCGCCAGACTCACGGCGGGCTTCATTGAAGCCGTCCGGGAGTTATCGGACAATGATGTGCGGATGGCCTGGTGTGCCGTTCTCAGAAATGCAGTCGTCATGCTGCGGTTCTATGCGTCCGGCACTACCCTTTCCGAACAGGAAACAAAAAAGACGTGGGAGATTCACTGCTGCCTATCCCTCAACTCAGGCCTTCGCTGCCCCTCAATCAAGATAAGCAACGCACTAGCCCACGCCGAGGTATATATGCAGTTAACTCCACGTCAGTGACGCAGACAATAGTACATAATACCACCAGACAATGGACGTTCACAGTTGCCGCATCTTCGGATTGAGTATCAAAGTTGCGAAGTTTGAGTCTCGAAGATAAACGTCAAGTAACGTCTACAAAATATGTCTTGCCCACCCCTCCCTGCTACGGAACTGTCTTCAGGCTTGAGGCGAATGCCTTCTGAAGTACAAGCCCCGCCAGTGGGCTAGTGAGCAAGTGCAAAGGTAAAGATAATTTATTTATCCTTCCAAATTATTCTTAAATATTTTCATTTCACACCCATAATTCAAGTCCTCTCAACTTTTCCACGTGAGCGTAGTGACATTCATTCCAAACACATACCGATAGGATAGTTCGTCGGGAATGGCATTGAGCAAGAGCTTGCGGATTTCCTCTTCCATCAAATCACCCGGATTCAGACGCCACTGTTCGAGAGTGCTCTCGTCCAACTTCAGGCAATAGGGCGCTCCACCCGACTTGATGGTGACAAGAAAGCCGTTGGCTTTTTGCCGGAAAGTCAGGTCGAAAGTTTTGAGCGAGGAAGTGTGTGTGAGTCCTTTCACTCCATCGCACAATTCACGGCAGCACAACTCTATCTTTCTTTTGTTGTCGTCCGATATCTCACAAATATCGCTGAACCTATGAAGGGACTCAAGCATTTCTTGAATGTCGCTGCCATCGCTTGCGATAGAGGTGCAGACTTTCACATCGCTGGGCAAACGGCTCGCCAGCGTGAAGAGCGTCAAACCCTTATCCTCACAGTGCTTACGGTAGCCGAAAGCCAAAGTGCACATCAGCATCACGATACCGCCCAGCGGGAATCCATACCATAAAGCCTCGGGACTGATCCACGAAAAGACAGTCATCAGAAGATAGACCAAGGCTCCCAAACCAAACACATAGCAGGCTTTGGCCAGCACATAACCCGACATCTGAAGGCAGATGGTAGTATATACGGATATCAGGGCAAAGCAGAGATAATAAATGAAATAACAGATAAACGGAAGGCGGCAGGTGGCCAGCACGGCAGGATTGTCGATGCCGAAAATGGAAGCGCCTCCCGCCGGAAAGATGGCCATCAGCAGCAGTAACAGCGAATAGCAGGCCGCCGTAATCGCAAGAAGCTTGTTGCAGACATAACGGATAGACTCATAATCGCCATCGCCCTTGAAGGCGGTGATTTGCCCGATACCCGCCACTCCTATTCCATAAGTGATGCAGAAAGTGAAGGACTGCACTTGAAGGCAAACACCGTAAACCAGCACCCCGTCAGAACCCAATTTGTTGAATACCAATACATTGGAGAACATCATCAGCAGGTTGGTCATAATGTAGAACACATTCAGACCCAGACCCTGCACCAGAATCGGCTTAATAAGAGCGAAATCTTTCCTGACAAGTTTTGTGATACGGTAGGGGCTTTCACCTTTTATAATAGGAAAAGCAAACAGAAGGATGTTCAGCACGCCCGATACCACCGTGGCCCAGGCGGCTCCGCGGATACCCATCTTGAAAACGCCTATCAGCAACAAGTCCAACGCGATATTGACCACATTGGCTATCACCACAATACGGGTTGTCAGGCTGGGATTGCCGCCAAAGGAGAAATAGTTGTTCAGTGAGGTAGTGAACGGCATACAGAGGTAAAACAGCAGCAGAATCCGGAGATACTGTTTGACCAGAGGCATCTCTTCGGGTTCGGGGCAGAGGTAGGCCGAGAAACTGTCGAGATTGAGATAAATCGCCGCCACACAAACCACAGAGACAATGGACGAGACCAGCACACTGAGCGTGAAATATTTTTTCACACTCGCATAATCGCCTTCGGCCAGATATTTAGCTGCCAGCACGCTGCCGCCGAGATTGAAGATAAGACAAAGCACCGAGACCAGATTGGTTATCGGCAGGATGAGGTTCACAGCATTGAAAGCGGCTTTGCCCAGCATATTACCGGCGCAGAGTCCGTCCACAAAAGTCGCGGCCAAAGGAGCGGCCGAAGTGAGCACTGTCGAGACGACAGTCGAATACAGGCTGTAATTGGTGAGTTTATTGGAATGATCCATCTTTTCAGGTTTATTCTGCCAAGCGGGAAAAATCAGCGGCGGTTGAGTTCTTTGTAATCCGTCAGAAAATCCTTAGGTTCCAAGGCTTTGCCAGTGAAACGGACTTTATAGACGGCCCCTTTGAACCAGCAGACCTTGTTTTGTCTCACACCGACAGACGTGACACCCTCGGTAAAGACGGGGCGGAATTTCAAATCGGAGGTGCCTTGAAGCTCTCCATTGACATAACTCCTGATTCCCTCCGGGCCGGCCACCATCGTCACATTGTACCAGCGGTCGGTGGGATGGAGAAGCTCGGGGTCGATGATGGCTACGGCTTCGCCCGGATTGCCCAGATTGAGGTAGGCATCGAAATACCAGGTATCGTCGGGAAGGACGCGGGTCTCAAACAGCACCCGGGCGCCCATCGAGCCAAGATGGAAAAAACGCTGTTCGAAAGGGCATTGTCCGTACTGATTGAAAATCATCTCAATCGTAAATTCCGACATACCTTTGAGCGGCAGGGAATTGACGAAAACGCCGTCGCTGACACCGTTGAACTCCACAGCCGGGCCCAAACGGGTCTCAATGACTCCGGGTTGGCCGAAAACCTCCAGAATTTCGGGGATATTTTGCGCCGACCATTCAACAACAACCTTATTATCAGTTGTTTCCGCTCCATTTTTAATTTGGGCGGACAAATTTGCCGACATCAGCAGAAAGCAGGCCGCCAACACACCTGTGACAATAGGTTTTTTCATCATACCAAAAGATTTTTTCAATAACTTCCCCAAGTGAGGGTTGTGACATTCATTCCAAACATATACCGATAGGAGAGCTCATCGGGAATGGCATTGAGCAAAAGTTTACGGATTTCCTCCTGCGTCAAATCGCCCGGATTCTGACGCCACCGTTCGATGGTATTTTTGTCCAACTTCGGACAATAAGGCGCTCCGGCCGACTTGATGGTGACAAGAAACAGCCGGTCGGATTTTTGCCGGAAAGTCAGGTCGAAAGTTTTGATCGACGGTGTGTGTGTGTGTGCGAGAGCTTTTTCACGCCATCACACAATTCAAGGCAGCAAAATTCCAGCCTTCTTTTGTTATCGTCCGATATCTCACAAATATCACTGAACAGATTGAGAGAATCGAGCATTTTCTGTATATCGCTACCATCGCTTGCGATAGAAGTGCAGATTCTCACATCGGTAGGCATACGATTCGCCAGAGTGAACAGCGATAAGTTGCCATCCTTGAGATGCTTGATATATCCGAAAGCGAATGCCCCGATAAGCATCACTATGCCGCCCACCGGAAATCCATACCATAAGGCTTCGGGGCTGATTGTTGAAAAGACGACCATCAGAAGATAAACCAAGGCTCCCAAACCCAATACATACAAGGCTTTGGCCAGCACGTATCCCGACATCTGAAGACAGACGGTAGAATAGACGGATATCATGGCAAAGCACAGATAATAAATGAAGTAGCAGATAAACGGAAGGCGGCAGGTGGCCAGCACGGCAGGATTGTCGATGCCGAAAATGGAAGCGCCTCCCGCCGGAAAGACGGCCATCAGCAACAAAAACAGCGAATAGCAGGCTGCCGTAATCGCAAGAAGCTTGTTGGTGACGTAACGGATGGAATTAAAATCATCGTCGCCTTTGAGAGCCGTAATCTGCCCGATACCCGCCACGCATATTCCATAGGTAATGCAGAAAGTGAAGGACTGCACCTGAAGGCAAACGCCGTAAACCAATATTCCATCAGAGCCCAATTTGTTAAATACCAACACATTGGAAAGCATCATCAGCATATTGGTCATAATATAGACGACGTTCAGGCCCAAACCTTGCACCAGAATCGGCTTCAGCGAGGCGAAATCTTTCCTGACAAGTTTCGTGAAGCGGTAAGGACAGTCTTCTTTTATGACATGAGGTATAAACAGAAGGATGTTCAGCACGCCCGAGGCCACCGTAGCCCACGCGGCTCCGCGGACACCCATCTTAAAAACGCCTATCAACAGCAAATCCAATACGATATTGAGCGCATTGGACGCCACCACGATACGGGTTGTCAGGCTGGGATTGCCGCCAAAAGAGAAAAAGTTGTTCAGAGCGGTAGTAGCCGGCATACAAAGGTAAAACAGCAGCAGAATCCGGAGATACTGTTTGACCAGAGGCATCTCTTCGGACTCAGGGCAGAGGTAGGCCGAGTAACTGTCGAGATTGAAATAGACCGCCGCCACACAAATCAACGAGATGATGGACGAGAGCAGCATACTGACTGAGAAATATTTTCTCACGGTCACATAATCGCCTTGGGCCAGGAATTTGGCAGCCAGCGCACTGCCGCCGAGATTGAAAATCAAGCAAAGTGCCGAGAGCAGATTGGTTATCGGCAGGATGAGGTTCACCGCATTGAAAGCGGCTTTGCCCAGCATATTGCCGGCGCAGAGTCCGTCCACAAAAGTCGCAGCCAAAGGAGCGGCCGAAGTGAGCACTGTCGCAATGATAGTCGAATACAAGCTGTAATTAATCAATTGTTTTGAACGATCCATAATACTTCAGATAAATGGCACTTGATTTTTTTTGTACGACATTGGACATCTATGATGCCCATACAAATTACAAATTTAAACAAAGTGTGATATATAGTATCCTTTTTATGCATAAAAAAAATCATTATTTTTGCGCTTTCTGAAAATTCGCTTTGATTTCTTTCCAATCTATTGGGAATCAACTCAAAACAGGTTCTGAAAATGCCACATGCGAAGGATTCTTCTGAAGATACTGACGGCGGGCTTTCTGCTCACCATGCTGTACGCCTGTACGGGGCGTAGCGGACCATCGGAAAAAGCGGCCGATGGACAGGTGGCCGATTCCGTTCTCCTGATTTCCCCGGAAGATGCCTTTCGCGCCCAACCGATTCCGAAAGAGGTACTGAACCGCATGAGAGGGAATTCTCTGCCCTTATCATACGAAGCCGACATCCTTCGGACAGAGAATCTGCGCTATCTGCGGCTGCTTCACATAGATTTTGAAGGCCATGCCCGGCAAGGCGAGCTTATCTGCCACCGGAGCATCGCAGACGACCTGCTCGACATTTTCCGTCAACTGTACGAAGCCGGCTACCCTATCCGTTCCATCCGTCTGACAGACGATTTCGAGGGCTTGGACGAAGCTTCCATGGAAGCCGACAACACTTCGTGTTTCAACTACCGCACCATCGCCGGAGGTGTCCAGCTGTCCAAACACGCTCAAGGCTTGGCCGTGGACATCAATCCGCTGGAAAACCCCTGTGTGCGGCACGGCAGAGTGGAACCGGCCTCAGCGACGGCCTTTGCCGTACGCGATTCGGTCTTTGAACACAAAATAGACCATCAGGATCTGTGTTACCGGCTGTTTATCGCCAAGGGCTTCCACTGGGGAGGCGACTGGCGTTCGCTCAAAGATTATCAGCATTTCGAAAAATAATTCAAAACGGCTTCCAAGTATGAAAAAAAGAATATTATTACCCATCGTTCTGGTTTTGGTCACCGTCATGCCGGCTTTGGCCGTTTTCAGTGAGAAAAATCTCGGACAGACCTTGTCGGTACTGCGCTATGAATTGAGGCAGGAGTATCAGAAAATCACCCATTCGCGCGAAAGAATAGACCAACGCAAGAACAGCCAGCACAACCAGATGGTTCACATGCTCCGCAACAGCAATGAACTGTCGCTGATACTCTATTCCCAGAATCAGGACTACACTTTCGACATGACCTACGCGCTAAAAAAAGCGACGAGGGAATACGAGGAATTCAATGAGCAGAAAATGCCGTTCGATGAAATCATCAACCGCATGGATATTGAGATAGACCGTTATTCGAGACTGGTGGAATCGCTGCGGAGACTTCCTCCCGTGATTGATTCGATTCCCGGCCTGCCCGACAGCCTTGCCTACCACAACGACAGTGTGGAATTGAGGATACACGGAATGCGGCGGCACAGACCCATAGCGCTGGAAGCCGACGAGATTCCTCCCGTCATAGAACGGCCGTTCAATCTGGATTCCATCGGACGGGTGGACCGCGATTCCTGTATTTTCTACGCCAAAGCGATGCTGCTGATGTATGCCAACACCAAAAACAACATCATCGAGGACAGCCGCCACTACGAAGAGGTCAGCGCAAGGCTCAAAGAAAGCTACGACTATGCCCAAAACCGCTACAAATATCTCCAGAAGAAGATTTTCATCCAAGGGCAGGACAATTATTTCAAGGTGCTGGGCGGATTCTCAAACTATTGCCGCCGGGCTTTCGGCGATGCCAAGGCCAAATACGCCGGCAACCTGGTCCTCGACGACGACGGAGCTCTCAGCCACAGCGAATGGCGCGGCCCGATGGTGTTCGGCTTCATCGGACTGGTGTTGGTCTATCTGCTGGTGGCCACGCTGCTCAGCATTGTGACGGTGAGCCTGTTGAGGAGATTTTCCGCCTCGATGCGCACAGAGGAATTCCGCAAGCACATTCCCTGCCTGACTATGTTCTGCGGTTCCGCCATCTTTGCCCTGACGCTGATGGTTGTCTCCAACATCATGGACAATCATTTCTATCAACTGGCCTCCCAACTGTTGCTGGTGTTCGCCTGGCTGATTGCCGCCATCCTGCTTTCGCTGCTGATCCGGCTCAACGGTCAGCAGATAGGTTTCGGAATGAAGATTTACACGCCGGTTATCGTTATCGGACTGATTATCATTATTTTCCGTATTCTCTTCATTCCCAACAATCTGATTAACCTCATTCTGACGCCCCTGCTGCTGGTGTTCTTTTTCTGGCAGCTGCGTCTCTGCCGCAAAGCCAAAGACCGCATTCCGCAAAGCGATTTGATTATTTCCTGGATTACCCTGGTGGTTTTGGGCATCAACGCCCTGATTGCCTGCGCCGGTTATGTGTTGCTGAGCGTACAGCTGCTGATATGGTGGCTGTTCCAGCTTTCGGTCATTGAGAGTATTTTCGCCATTTTCGCCCTGTTGTCAGCCTACGAGGAAAAACGCCTCAAAACCAAAGTGAACGCCTATAAAGCCGCCCGTCTGGTACGCACCGCCCGCTCCGGCCGGGGAGATTACATCCGCGTCACCTGGTTCTTTGATATGGTCAAAGACGCGCTGGTGCCGGTCATGGTGCTGGTTTCCCTGCCTGTCTGTCTCTGGCTCGCCGCCGATGTCTTCGACCTGACCGAGGTCTGTGAGAATATTTTCTACACGCCCTGGCTTCATCTTTCCAATGCCGACGGAATGGAAATCCTGCACGTTTCCCTATATAAAATCATCCTGGTGGGATCGTTGTTCTTCGTGTTCAAGTATCTGGCATACCTGCTCAAAGCGCTGTACCACGATATGAAGCTACATTCGGTCCACAAAGAAAACGGAAGCGACTACATTCATACCAATCAAATCAATTTCACGCTGGCCAACAACATCATAGGCATCGTCATCTGGGGCATCTACCTCATCACGGCGATTCTGCTGCTCAGGATTCCGATGGGCGCCATTTCCATCATCGCCGCCGGTTTGGCCACCGGTATCGGTTTGGCCCTGAAAGATGTGCTCAACAACTTCATCTACGGTATCCAACTGATGTCGGGCCGACTGCGCGTGGGCGATTATCTCGAATGCGACGGCATACGCGGCAAAGTCACGGCCATCAGCTATCAGAGCACGCAGATTGAGACGAGCGACGGTGCGGTGATGTCGTTCCTCAACACCGCCCTTTTCAACAAGAATTTCAAGAATCTGACCCGCAACAATTCTTACGAGTTGGTCACCATCGAGGTGGGTATCGGCTACGGAAGCGATATTCAAAAAGTGCGGCAACTGTTGCTGGATGCCTTGCGGGAACTTCACACCCAAGATCAGTTCGGCCGTGACATTGTCGATGTCAAGCGGGGAATCAGCGTGGCTTTCAACAACTTCGGCGAAAGCAGCATCGATTTGGCCGTCAAGCAGTATGTGCTGGTGTCGGAACGGGTCGCTTTTCTGGCGCAGGCCAAGGAAATAATATATAATACACTGAACGAGAACAATATAGAAATTCCGTTCCCACAACGCGATGTCAATCTGACGGTATTGTCGAAACCCGAGTGAGCGGATGTCCCTAAGTATGATCGGAAAGGAGACAGATTTTGACAAACGCTTCCCGGCCGGATGCGAGGCTTGGGTTGCCGCGGGCGTGGAGGCTGCTTTGGCGGATTATGTGACGCGGGCGATACTGCCGCGCTATCAGGATTTCGACAAAGGCCATCGGCAGGAACACATTCTCCAAGTCATTGCCCAATCGATGAAGATGCTGGCCGACCGGTCCGAAACCGGGCTCCGTCCCTCCATCGTTTTCGCCGCAGCCGCTTTTCACGATTTGGGACTGACAGACGGACGCGAATTCCATCATCTGAGTTCGGGGAGAATTGTCCGGGAAGACCCGCAGCTTCCGCAATGGTTCCGTCCCGAGGAAATAGAGAGCATCGCCCAAGCCGTCGAAGACCACCGCGCCTCCTCCAAACAGGCTCCACGCAGTCTTTACGGCTGTATTTTAGCGGAAGCCGACCGGTCCATCGAACCGGCCGACATCGTGCGCAGGACACTTCAGTACGGTCTCAGCCACTATCCCGAATTGGACGATGAAGCCCAATGGCAGCGCTGCTACACCCATCTTTTGGAGAAATACGGCGACGGCGGCTACCTGAAGCTCTGGTGGCCCGATTCTCCCAATGCCGCCGGCCTGGAAGCACTGAGGCGGATTCTCCGGAATGAACCGGATGCCAGAGAATTCTACGAGAGAATAAGAAGCTGTTTAAATTTCTTTCAATGAAAATATGATTAAGTTATTCAAACTCATTTCGATGCGCTTTTCCTGTCTTCCCGGTGTCTTTTCCCCCTTTCCCTCTTCGAACAGCCCGCTATCCGTCATCGGAAAACGGGAAAAATCCACTCGGAAAGTCCAGAAAAATCTCTATCGGACAAATTTAAACAGCTTCTTATATTTGGCGGATTGCATACTGGACTAAGGTTCAAATTCATTGTTTATCTTTGTGGCGGAAAGCGAAAAAGCGAGATATGACGAATGTAAACCCATACGCAAAACGAATCACGAGCAAATTGGATAAGCAAATGACTGGCAACAAGATAACAAAAATATTGTTTCTCTGCCACGGGAACATCTGTCGCAGTCCGATGGCGGAGTTCATCCTGAAAGATATGGTCAGGAAAGCCGGTCTCGAAAACCGTTTTGTCATCGATTCGGCGGCTGTCTCGGACGAGGAATGGGGCAACCCGATTTATCCGCCCGCACAAGCCTGCCTGCGCCGTCACGGTATTCCTTTCGATGAACACCATGCTCACAAAGTCAGCCTTGCAGAGTATCAGGGTTACGATTTAGCACCCGTAATGGATGCCCAGAACCTGCGTTGGCTCAAACGGATTGTCAATGAGATTCCCGAGGGGAAATCGCCTCGAATGATGCAGTTGGCCGGTCAGGACCGCGATGTGGCCGACCCTTGGTACACCGATGATTTCGAAGCCACCTATCGCGACCTTACGCTGGCCTGCGCCGCTTTGTTGGAAAATATAAGAACCTGTTTCGATTTCTTTCATCCCTATCAAATCATCGGGAAATAAATTCAAAACAGCTTCTAAAAATAACGCTATGCTGTACAACATTTTAGTAACTCTGCTGTTTATCGGCCTTCCGGCCTTGGTGCTCCGGCTCTGCCGCCGGATAAGTTTTTTAGGAAAAATCGGTCCGATTCTGATTCTCTATATCCTCGGCATTCTCATCGGCAATACTATGCATCCGCAGGGAATGAGCCAGATTCAGACTTTGTTGAGCAATGCGATGGTGCCTCTCGCCATTCCATTGATGCTGTTCGGCTGCACGTTCCGGCGCAGCGAGACCCGATCCCAACTGCTGGCGTTGCTCACCGGTCTGGTGGCCGTGATGTGCGCGGTGATCGGAGGCTATCTGCTGTTCGGCCACAAAATCGAAGAGGGCGCCAAAATCGGTGGAATGCTGACAGGAGTCTATACGGGCGGCACCATCAATCTGGCTTCACTCAAAACGATGCTCGGCGTACGCGATGAGACTTTTATCCTGCTCAATTCCTACGATATGGTCATCAGTTTCCTCTACCTCACCTTCCTGCTGGCCATCGGCATCAGACTCTTCCGTAGCATACTTCCCAACGAGAGCCGAGTCGGGAACGACGAGATAAAAACATCGGGACAAACTGATAATCAATATATTAACAATCCATATCGCGGTCTGTTCCAGAAAGACGGACTCCAAGACGCCGGCTTCCAACTGGCCGTGACTCTGCTCATCATCGGCATCGGCGCAGGTCTCGGTCTGGCTGCCGGAGACGCTTGGTTCATGGTGGTTTTCATCTTGACACTCACCACTTTGGGTATTGCCGCTTCTTTTTGGAAAAAGCTCAGGGAAAAACGCTACGGTTACGATATCGGCATGTATTTCATCTATATTTTCTCCGTGGTGGTGGCTTCGATGGCCGATTTGAGCCAACTCGACCTGGCCGGAGGTCTCAATATGCTCTGGTATCTTTGCTTCGTCATCTTCGGTTCCCTGCTGCTGCAAGTCATTTTCGCCAGAATTTTCCGCATCGACGCCGATACGATGACCGTCAGCTCGGTGGCCTTCATCTGCTCACCGCCTTTCGTCCCGATGATAAGCGCCGCCATGCGCAACAGGCGGATTCTGGTGTCCGGCCTGTCCATCGGCATCATCGGATATGCTCTCGGCAACTACCTCGGCTTCCTTATTTCCAAACTGCTGACAGTGATTTGACCGATGCGCCAAGGCATCAAGTTTCAAAGCTGTGAATAATCGGGCGAGAAGGTGTCGCCCAGACTGATGTTGCCCGTAGTCAGACCTTTCTTGAGCCATTTGACACGCTGAGCCGAGGTGCCGTGGTTGAAAGCATCGGGAACCGTGTAACCCTGAGCTTTTTTCTGGAGATAATCATCGCCGATTTTGGAAGCCACGTTCAGACCTTCCTCCACATCTCCGTTCTCGATGGAACCGAACATCTGATTGTCGTAATAGGCCCAGATGCCGGCATAGAAATCGGCCTGGAGTTCCAAGCGGACGCTGATCTGATTGCTGACTTTCTCGCTGCTTCGGCTCATCTGACTGTGAGCCTGATTGAGCGTTCCCAAAAGATACTGCACATGATGTCCGACCTCGTGGGCGATAACATAGGCGTAAGCGAAATCGCCGTCGGCACCCAACTGACGCTTCATCGAAGTGAAGAACGAAAGGTCAAGATAAACGCATTGGTCGGCGCTGCAGTAGAACGGACCCGAAGAAGAGGTCGCACCGCCGCAACCCGACTGCACACTGCCTGAGAAAAGCACCAGCTTCGGCGGAATGTACTCGCGGCCGTTCTGCGCGAAAATCTTGGTCCAGACATCCTCGGTACCGGCCAGAATCTGACGTGAGAACTTGGCCAGCTCTTCCTCTTCCGGAGTAGGTGTATAGTTGGATTGAACCGTAGTTCCACCCATCGTGTCGAGGTTCTGCAAAACGCTGCCCGGGTCTCCACCCATAAGCAAAGTAATCAAACCGATGATGATGACACCGCCCAGACCGATGCCTCCGACCTTTTTCACGCTGCTTCCGCGGCGGTCGTCCACATTCGAACTTTCTCTTCTCCCTTCCAGATTCATTGTTGTATTCTTTTGGATTGTCTCACAAAAATAATGCATTGCTCCCAACCAAACAAATTTTCGCTGCGGATGTCAGCCAACTTTCCCTCCAACACCCAAAATGCCATCGTGACCGACAGGACGGAGCCTCTAAAAGAGTCCAAAAATAGAAGGAACCGTTTTTGAAATTCAAAAAAAAGTGTAATTTTGAGGATTCCAATTTTGGAAGAACAGTACAATTCAAATATCAAGTATTATGGCATCCATCACTGATTTCATTCTCTCGCAGGCCAAATCCGCCATC
>JAZRWU010000141.1:0-10568 GCA_045599885.1 Bacteroidales bacterium
GTCGGAGATGTCGGACGAGGCATTTGCGCGGCTTTCGATCCCACCCGGCGCGGATTGCAGTATTTCTCCACGATGAACGATACCAGGATGTACGATTGTCAGGGTAAGGAAATCGCCGGAGCCAAAGGAGCTTTCCCTGCGGAGGCTCTCTGGTGGGGACCCGACCTAAGCCGCTATATGGTGTCTCCTATCGGCAGTGGGGGTGCCAATATCGCCTTCCAGCGTTACAATACCTCTTCCAAAGCTTTGGAACGGGTGATGCCCAATTTTTACAACGAAGGCTCTCCATATTATCTGCAAGCCTATTATGCGGGTCGTCCGGCTTTTTGGGGAGATATTCTGGGCGATTGGCGCGAGGAGATGGTGATGGCCCGGCGCGACACGACCGGTTTTGCCGTGGTTTCCACTTGGGATGTGACCACGCACCGTCAGTATTGTCTGTTCCAGAATCCCGGATATCGTCTTCAGACTACTGCAAGAGGTTATTATCAGAGCCCCGATGTCGATTTTTATATGGCGGCCGATATGCCCGAGCCTCCCATTGCTCCCGTGCAGACGGCTGATGTGTATCTGACAAACGAAAAATCGTTGAGCGCTTCTCTGATTGATGGGAAATCGGTGATGCTGGATATCCGTAATCCGAATTCCGATATTGAGTTGGGCGAGGTGGTCGCTCCGTCCCGTCTGTGGCTGATGAATCCCAAAGGTCACGATTACACGATTGGCGGGACTGGTAAAATCAGTGGAGCCGGCGATGTGGTCAAATCCATGCAAGGTACGGTGTATTTGTCTGGAGAACATGATTTTGCCGGTCCGTTGAGAATTTCGGAAGGAAGCATTTGTCTCAATGGCAGCGTGAAAGCACCTGTCCGTCTCGAAGCACGGGGTGTTTTGCAGGGAGATGCCGCCCTTAACGGTGGAATCATGGTCAGTCAGGGTTTGAATGCCTACGGTGCGAGATTGGAGCCTGGAAACGGTGCCCGAATCGGACGTATCGTAGTAAAAGGCGATTTGAAGATGCCGGGACGTAACAATCTCGCGTTCGATATAGACCAGACCTGCAAGACCCCCTGTGACCAAATAACCGTGGAAGGCGATTTTGAAGTGGGAGGTCTCAACAATACCATTTTCATCAATGCCGTGACAGAACTCCTGCCCGACACTTTGACGCTGATGACCATTAGCGGGCAGAATCTCGCCGTGGCAGAGCGCTTTTCCGTAGTCGGATTGGAAGGTATTCCATTCAAACTCCTTTTCGAAGAGCATACGGTCCGATTGGTGATTTCCGATTCCCGTGAAGCCGGGAAAGTCGTTTGGAAGGGCACAAGCAATGCTTTGTGGGATTATCAGTCGGCCAATTTCCTTTGGCAGGGCAACAATGATATCTTTGTCCCCGATGATTCTGTCCTGTTCGATGACGACCATGCCATCCGCAGTGGCGTGACGGTCAATGAAGTGATGCCGGTTTCGGCTTTGATTTTCGAGAACAACATAAGAAATTATACCTTCAGCGGCAAGGGTGCCATCGCCGGAACGGGCGGTCTGAAGAAAACAGGAGCCGGCACCGTTTCCATGAAATTGGAGAACAGTTTCAGCGGTCCTGTGGATTTCTCCGACGGTGTGCTGGAAGTCTCATCCTTGAAAAACGGCGGACAAAACAGCTCCATAGGCAAGTCATCTTCTGCGGCTTCCAATTGGATAATGCGGAATGCGACTTTGCAAACAGCCGGGCAGATGTCCACCAACCGCAATATGACTGTGGTGGGCACTTTGACGGTCAATAATCCCGGCAGCAATCACAGCGTGGTGCTGACCGGAAATATCGGCGGAAAAGGCACCAATTTGGTTCTGAAAGGCCAAGGATCTATGAATCTGGAGGGAAAGAACACTTTCGACTCGGTTTTTGTCGAAAGCGGCACGTTGGCCATCGGCAGTGTAGCTGCCAATTCCACCGCCATCGGCACGGCTCCCATTACCTTGAAAGGAGGCACTTTGCAGATGTGTGACGCCAATAATACTTCCACCGTCGGACCTTGGACCAATACGGTGATTGTCCCTGAAGGATGTACGGCGGCCTGGAACCTTCCCAAACGTTGGAATTTCACCAATAAACTGTTGGGTGGAGGCATTCTCAAACTCAATTCTCCATACGTCCGGGCTGAATTGCGGGGCGATTGGTCTGCATTTTCCGGTACGATACAGGTGACAGGACAGGATTTCCGGATCAACAACACCTACGGCTATGCGAAATCTGTCATTGATTTGGGCGACAAAGTGGTGGCCTATCATACCAGTCCGTCGGGTAAAACTTTGAAATTCGGCGGTTTGTCCGGCGCATCGACCTCTTCTTTGAGTGGCGATAAAGCAACGTGGGAAATCGGCGGTGCCGGAGTCACCACCAGTTATCCGGGGACCATCACCGGCAGCTCCTCCAAATTGACCAAAGTCGGAACCGGAAAATTGACGCTGTCAGGTTCCAACACATATTCTGGTGTCACTACCGTATCGGCGGGCACTCTTTGGGTCAGCAATACCAGCGGAAGCGCCACGGGTTCTGCCGATGTTTCCGTGTCCTCATCGGCCTCCTTAGGAGGAACCGGTTCTATTTTCGCTTCTGTGAAAATCAGTGATAACGCCTCTCTGACTATGTCTGACGGCAGCATTGGCCGCTTGTCGGTGGGGAAAAACGTGACTCTTGCTCCCAACTCGGTTCTTTTGGCCGATGTCAATGCGGCGAAAGCCACTTCGGACGTACTGAAAGTGGGTGGTAATCTCACTTTGGACGGCCGTTTGGAGTTGAACCGGCTTTCAGATTCAGAGTTCAAGACCGGTATGGAATTCAAGTTGTTCGATGTTGCCGGCATCATCAGTGGTGCTTTCCGGGAAATACTGCCGGCATTGCCCGAACCATTGGTCTGGGACGTTTCTGAGTTGAATTCCAAAGGCGTTCTCCGTATTTCCAATCCTCAAGATGGAGCTGCGCCCAAGATCCGTAAGCCGATTTCTTCTGTCCATTATTACGATTTATGTGGCCGCGAAGTGAAGGTCTCGGAAGCAGAACAGCTGGTCGGAAAGAGTCTGTTGTTGCGTAAAACCATATATCAGGACGGAAGTGTGCTGATTGACAAACTGTCCAGATAATTTATTGTCAAACGATATAATAAGTGTCCTATGAACAATCTGAAACACATCCTTCTTGCTGCAGTTATCATGCTGCCGGCTTTCAGTTCTGTGGTTGCCGCCAAAAAAACTACGGTACAGACTTTCCCGGATGGAACACCTATCAATGAATGGTTCTTGAATGCGGAGGCTCCTTCGCTTTCCGATTTCGACAATATTTACAATCTTGCCGATTATGGCATCTACAGCAGTCCTGTGGATGTGCAAACCGCTCAGATTCAGTCTGTCATAGATAAAGCTGCCGAGACAGGAGGTTTGGTGTTCGTCCCCGAAGGTATTTACAAAAGCGGGGCCTTGTTTTTCCCTCAGGGAACGCATCTTTATCTGACAAAAGGTGCTGTTCTGCTTGGCAGTGACCGTGTATATGACTTCCCGGTCCAGATGACACGCATTGAAGGTCAGACATGTATGTATCTGCCGGCTTTGATTAACGGCGACAATCTGGATGGTTTCTGTCTTTTCGGAGAAGGCACCATCGACGGAAATGGTTCCGACTATTGGCGTGCTTTCCGTATGCGCCGTCAGTGGAATCCCAAATGCACCAACAAAGACGAGATGCGTCCCCGTCTGGTTCATTTCGAGAATTGCAGCCATATCACCATTTCGGGTCTCAGTTTGCAGAATTCGCCTTTCTGGACTTGCCATCTTTATAAATGCTCATTTGTCAAGTTGTTGAATGTCAGATATTTCTCTCCTCGCCGTCCTATTGCTTCCGCCAGCGCCGACGGTGTGGATATGGATGTGTGTCACGATGTCCTGATTAAAGGTTGCCGCTTTACGGTCAATGACGATGCTGTCTGTTTCAAAGGCGGCAAAGGCCCGTACGCTGATAAGGACGATTCCAACGGTCCTTGCTATAATGTGCTGGTAGAAGATTGTCTTTTCGACAAAACCACCGGAAGTTGCATGACCTGCGGCAGTGAGGCCATTCATGTTCACAATGTGCTGATGCGCCGTTGCGAGGCTACCGGATCGTCCAATCTGCTGCAACTCAAGATGCGTCCCGACACGCCGCAACATTATGAATACATCACCATCGAGGATTTCAAGGGCAAGGCCAACCGTTTCCTCAATCTGACGGAATGGAGACAATTCTTTGATCTTCAGGGACGTGAGGATATTCCCATGTCGTATGCCGATCATATTGTGTTCCAACGTATCAATCTGGAATGCGGTACGTTCATTGCCGGAAAACGCAACGATGAGCAGTATTTGCTCAGTGATTTTGTTTTCCACGATTTGAATGTGATAACCAAAGACACTCAAAAGAATCAGGAACTTTTCCAATCGTGTGATTTTAAGAATGTGGTGCTTCAAGAACCTGTTTCCAACGAGTAATAACCTGATTTGGATTCATTTGCCATTATAATGAAAGATATTGCTTGCGAGATTATGGCGCCGGTCGGTTCGTATGAATCGCTGGCAGCGGCATTGAAGGCCGGCGCCGACTCGGTCTATTTCGGGGTGGAGGCATTGAATATGCGTTCTCATTCTTCCGCCAATTTCACCTTGACCGATTTGGCCAATATCGCCTCTCTTTGTCGGGAACAGGGGGTAAAATCCTATCTAACAGTCAATACGGTCTTGTATGACAACGATTTGGAGTTGATGAGGCAGATTGTGGACGCAGCCCTTCAGGCGAAGATTTCGGCCATTATCGCCTGTGATGTCGCCGTGATGCAATATGCCAGGCAGGTCGGGGTTGAGGTGCATCTTTCCACCCAATTGAATATTTCCAATGTGGAGGCTTTGAAGTTTTACGCCCAATTTGCCGATGTGGTGGTGTTGGCGCGGGAACTCTACCTTGAACAGGTTGCCTATATCCATCAACAGATTGAAAACCAGCATATTTGCGGTCCTTCGGGCAGATTGGTCGGAATCGAGATGTTCTGCCATGGGGCGTTATGTATGTCTATCTCCGGGAAATGTTATCTGAGTCTTCACGAAATGAATGCCTCGGCCAATCGCGGTGCCTGTATGCAGATTTGCCGTCGGGCATACACTGTCCGTGACAACGAAACCGGCAGTGACATCGAGCTATCGGTGGACAATCAATACATCATGTCACCTAAGGATTTGAAGACTATTCATTTTCTAAACAAGATGATAGATGCCGGCGTGCGTGTGTTCAAAATAGAGGGAAGGGCACGCGGGCCGGAATATGTCTATTCGGTAGTGAAATGTTATCGGGAGGCAGTGGAAGCCTATCATAATGGCGAATATTCGCAAGATGAGATAATTGAGCCGAAAATCCGGGCATGGGACGAACGTCTGTCGCGAGTCTTCAACCGTGGTTTCTGGAACGGCTATTATCTCGGGCAGCGTTTGGGTGAATGGTCGCACCGCTACGGCTCTTCCGCCACCATGCGCAAAGTGAAGATCGGCAAGGGAATGAATTATTTTTCCAAGCTTGGAGTGGCTGAATTTCAGCTGGAAAGCTATAGTTTGAAATTAGGAGACGAGATTCTTGTCACCGGTCCGACGACGGGCGTGGTGGAGTCGGTGGTCAAAGAAATCCGCTTGAATGACCGTTGCGTGGAAAAAGCTGTCAAAGGTGACAGAATCTCCATTCCTCTGACGGAGAAAATCCGTCCGTCTGACACCTTGTACAAAATTGTCAGTTCGGATTCCGAAGAATTGTAAGCGGTTTAGAACCTGTTGTGAAATGATTTCCCGAAGCAGCACAAAAGGCCATCAAGGCATCGGAAAAGCATTTTGAAAGAATTCAAAACAGGTTCTTATTTCTCCGGTTCGAGAGGCACAATCAGTAAGGCAATGATGTAAAGAAGGATGCCGGGAAAGGCGGCGGTGAAAAGTGTCAGCGCGCAATATATCAGTCTGACAACTGTCACGTCGATGTCAAGATATTCGGAAAAACCGCCCAACACACCGCCCAATGACTTGTTGGTGCGGCTGCGCATGAATTTTTTCTTTGTTTCCATAGTTGTATTCGATATTCCACACAATAGTACGCAAAAATTTGCAATTCTAACCTGTTTTGAAATAATTCTGAAAGAAATCGAAACTGTTCTTATGCCAGTCGGTACAGATTTCCCGGCAAAGAGACAATCAGTCTTTTGATTTCAAGCTGGAAAAGTCCCGCCATCAGTTCGCCGGTGGAAATGAAAAGCCCGTGTTGATGGGAGTGTATGGCAGCCAGTTCCTCAAGACAATAGTCTTTTCCGCCAGAGAATAATTGGAAAATTTCTTTTTCGTTTTCCGGAAGGATAATAGGAGCTTTCTGAGAATCAGATGCGGCGTCCGGCCACAATTCGGGCCCTCTGTCCTTTTTTTTCTTTCGGGTGTTTGATTTGAGCGGAACGGGCATATCCGCCAACTCAAGCACAAACTCTTCCAATGACGGTAAAATGGAGGCGATATTATGGTATATCAACTGGTTGCACCCTTTTGAACAAATATCCGACCATCGTCCGGGCAAGGCATAAACTTCACGGTTGTAGTCGCGGGCCAGTCGGGCAGTTGAAAGAGAACCGCCCCGTTCTCCCGATTCGATGACTACGCAGACATCGCTGAGTCCGGCCACAATCCGATTGCGTTGTAGAAAACGGTAGCCTTCCGGTTGTATTCCCGATTCCATTTCGCTGAGCAGCGCTCCGTTTTCCAGCATTTCATTGGCAAGTGAACGGTGTGCGGCAGGATAAATCTGATCAAGTCCGTGAGCCAGTACGGCTGCCGTAGGCAGGTTCCCTTTCAAAGCTCCCCGATGGGCACAAGCATCGATTCCGTATGCCAGCCCGCTGATGATCATGCTTCCCGGCAGATACTGTGACAACAATGCTGTGAGTTCCTCTGTGGCAGCCCGTCCATATTCGGTCATTTTTCTGGTTCCCACGATGGCAATGACTTTGTCCGCGTTCAGCTCGGCTTGGCCTTTCTGGTACAACATCAATGGCGCATCGGGGCATTGGGCCAAGCGGAATGGATAGTCAGCATCCTCAAACCAGAGTGCTCTGATGCCTTGTTTTTGGATGAAGTTGATTTCTTTTTCGGCATATTTCCTCCATTCGCCACTTTCAATTTGAGACCGGAGACTGTCTGGCAATTGTCTGCCGAGCGGGTCATCCTGCAGGCTGTTGAATATGGTGGCCGGGTCGTGATGGAAAGCATCCAGCAATTGCCGGGCCAGGGAAGGACCGACGTCTTTGAGGTTTTTCAGAGCAATGCGGTAGGTCAGCAGTTCAGTATCCATAATGCGTGATTCATAGCTTCACGACAAAGATAAATGGACACTGGACTGTATGCAACACTCAGAGAAAAACAGGTTCTTATAAAACGATGTTGACGATTTTTTTCGGTACGATGATGATTTTGCGGATAGGCTTACCGTCAATCCATTTTTGAGCATTCTCATTGGCGAGGACAGCCGCCTGAATGTCGTCGTTGGAGGCATCTACCGCGAAGTCCATAGTGAAACGGGTTTTTCCGTTGAACGAAATGCTGTAGGTGACGGCACTTTCGACCAGGAAGGCTTCGTTGCATTCCGGCCATCGGGCATCGCAAACAGAGCCTTGTTCGCCCATCGCTTCCCAAAGCTCTTCGCAAATATGAGGCGCAAAGGGAGTCAGCAGAATAACCAACGGCTTGATAATCTCGCGTTTGTTGCACTTTCCGAGCTCATTCATGCAAATCATGAAAGCGCTGACAGCGGTATTGAACGAGAAATGCTCAATGTCGTAATTCAGTTTTTTGATCAGTTTATGAAGACTCTTGAGCTCTTCGGGTTTGGCGGCTTCATCGCTGAAGGAAAAACCTTCGTTGTCCGTGCAGCAGTTCCACAATTTTCTGAGGAAGCGGTGAACGCCGTCTATGCCGTTGGTATCCCAAGGCTTGGAGGCTTCCAAAGGACCAAGGAACATTTCGTAGAGACGCAGCGTGTCAGCGCCGAATTTCTCAACAACATTGTCGGGATTGACTACATTGAACATCGATTTCGACATTTTTTCCACGGCCCATCCGCAGACATATTTGGCTTCGGACGGAACCGCTTCACCTGCGTCAAGTCGGCTTCCGTCTTCAAAAATGAATTCTGCGCTATGATATTCCGGAATCCAGTCGCGGAAGGCTTCCACATCCAGCACATCGTTGGAAACAATGTTCACATTGACATGAATGGCTGTTGTATCATATTGATTCTTAAGTCCTTCTGAAACGAAAGTGTTGGTGTCTTTGATTCGGTGGACAAAATTGGAACGGCCTTGGATCATACCTTGATTGACCAGTTTTCTGAAAGGTTCGTCCTGACAGATGTATCCTAGGTCGTAGAGGAATTTATTCCAGAAACGGCTGTAAATCAAATGGCCCGTGGCATGTTCCGTGCCTCCGACATAAAGATCGACCTGTTGCCAATAACCGTCCGCCTCTTTGGATACCAGAGCTTGGGTGTTGTGCGGATCCATATATCGAAGATAATAGGCGGATGAACCGGCGAATCCAGGCATGGTGTTGAGTTCCAACGGAAAGACGGTCTTATTGTCAATCAATGAATTATCCACCACTTTCCAGCCTTTTGTGTCAATGGCCCATTTCTCCGCATGGCCGAGTGGAGGTTCTCCCTGGGCGGTCGGCTTGAAATCTTTCACTTCGGGAAGTTCAAGCGGCAGGCAGGATTCATCCAGCATATAGGGCATTCCGTCTTTGTAATATACGGGGAAAGGTTCGCCCCAATAGCGCTGACGGCTGAAAATGGCATCACGCAGACGGTAATTGACTTTGACCTTTCCGAGTTTATGCTCACTGACAAACACTTTGGTGGCGGCAATCGCTTCCTTGACGGTCAATCCGTTAAGCGAGAAACCGTCCGTGCCTTGTTTGCCGGCGACAGGACTGTTGGTCACGATACCTTCTTTGGCATCGAAGCTTTCTTCGGATACATCGCAGCCTTCGATAAGGGGAATGATCGGAAGATGGAAATGCTTGGCAAAAGCGTAGTCGCGGCTGTCGTGTGCCGGTACGGCCATAATCGCTCCTGTTCCATAACCGGAAAGCACATAGTCGCTGATCCAGATAGGAATGGCCTCATTGGTAAGCGGATTGACAGCATAACTGCCTGAAAAGACGCCCGTCACGCGTCTGTCGGAAATGCGTTCCCGTTCCGTGCGTTTGCGGACAGCATCGAGGTAAGCTTCGACTTCGTTTTTCTGCTCCGGGGTGGTCAATTTCGGGGTGAGTTCGCTTTCGGGAGCCAATACCATGAAAGTGACACCGAAAACTGTATCGGCGCGGGTGGTGAAAATCGTGAATTCCATATCGGAATCCTTGACTTTGAAAATCATTTCCGTGCCCTCGCTGCGTCCGATCCAGTTGCGTTGGGTCTCTTTGAGAGAATCGCTCCAGTCGATGCGGTCGAGGCCGTCAAGCAGACGCTGGGCATAAGCAGACACCCGCAGACACCATTGGCGCATCACTTTCTGCTCGACAGGAAAACCGCCGCGCAGCGAGAGACCTTCGCTCACCTCATCGTTGGCCAGAACCGTGCCCAAGGCGGGACACCAGTTGACCATACTGTCACCCAGATAGGCGATACGGAAGTTCATCAGAATTCTCTGACGCTCTTTTTCGTCAAATTCTTTCCATTGTCCGGCGGTGAAACATATTTCAGCTTCTCCGGCGGCCGGAACATTCTCTGAACCGTATTTCTCAAACCAGGCGATCAATTCGGAAATCGGACGGGCTTTGTCGGCCTGAGTATCGTAATAGCAGTTGAACATCTGGATGAACGCCCATTGAGTCCAATGGTAATATTCTGGTTCACACGTGCGTACTTCACGATTCCAATCGTAGCAGAAACCGATTTTATCTAATTGCTCACGATAGCGGGCGATGTTGTTGGCCGTGGTGACTGCCGGATGCTGCCCGGTCTGGATGGCATATTGCTCTGCGGGAAGTCCGTAACTGTCGTAACCCATCGGATGGAGTACGTTGAATCCTTTCAGGCGTTTGTAACGAGATACAATATCGGAAGCGATGTATCCCAGAGGATGTCCGACGTGCAGTCCTGCTCCTGAGGGGTAGGGAAACATGTCAAGGACATAATATTTGGGCCGTCCGGCATCTTCGCTCACTTTGTAGGTCCCGTGTTTTTTCCACGCTTCCTGCCATTTCTGTTCAATGGCTCTGAAATTGTACTCCATATAGATGTTGAATAATAGATAATTCTTTTTCCGTGCAAAAATAAGGCAATATTTTGGAATATGGAGAGGGATAAGTTATATTTGTAATTTCCAATACAAGGGAATAACCATGCCTTTTGGCACAATAATGTTTAGAAGCTGTTTAAATTTGTCCGATAGAGATTTTTCTGGACATTCCGAGTGGTTTTTCCCGTTTTCCGATGACGGATAGCGGGCTATTCGAAGAGGAAAAGGGGG
>JAZRWU010000142.1:0-4382 GCA_045599885.1 Bacteroidales bacterium
TATCCGTCAGGGTCAGGTTTGCGCCAACGGTATCAATGCCACGGCCGCCGGTCACAATGTCACGGCCGCTACGATGGTTATGGCTGCTTTCCCCGAGTTCTACGCCATCCTGTCGCTGCTGTTCCTCATCCTTATCGGCGGAACTATCTAATTTATTCTATTCTCAAGACATCATAAGGCGGCAGTCGGTCAGTTATTCCGATCTGCCGCCTTGTCGGTTCATCACACTATTATGAAACCGCTTTCACATCGTACCTCCACTTTCACCGACAGCGTCATCCGCCGCATGACCCGTATCTGTCTTCAGTACAATGCTGTCAATCTATCTCAGGGCTTTCCCGATTTCGAACCTCCCAAGGCGATTCTCGACCGTATGGCCGAGGTGGCACACGAGGATTTCCATCAGTACAGCATTACCTGGGGCGCTCAGAATTTCAGAGAAGCTCTGGCCCGCAAGCAGTCGAAACTGATGGGATTCGACATCGATCCGAACGGGGAAATCGTGACCACCTGCGGAGGAACGGAAGCGATGATGGCGGCTGTGATGACGGTCTGCAATCCGGGCGACAAGGTCATCATCTTTTCTCCTTGGTATGAGAATTACGGTGCGGATTGTATTCTTTCCGGAGCCGAGCCGATTTATGTGCCGCTGATACCTCCGACCTATCATTTCAGTGCCGAAGTGTTGGAGGACGCAATGCGGCAACCCGGTGTCAAGGCGCTGATTCTCTGTAATCCGAGCAATCCGAGCGGGAAAGTGTTCAGCTTGGAGGAAATGACTCTGATTGCCGGTCTGGCCAGAAAATACGACCTCTATGTGATTACGGACGAGGTCTATGAGCATATTATCTATCAGCCCAACCGCATGGTGTATATTGCCTCTCTTCCCGGAATGCGTGAACGTACGGTGGTCTGTGGCTCTCTTTCCAAAACCTACTCTCTGACCGGTTGGCGCTTGGGTTATACCATAGCGAGTCCCGAAGTGACGGACCGCATCAAGAAAGTCCACGATTTCCTCACCGTGGGTGCCGCCGCGCCTTTGCAGGAGGCTATGGTGACCGGCTTGAATTTCGATGCCTCCTATTACGAGGAGTTGCGTGAACGCTATACGCACAAACGGCAGTTGATGTGCGAAGGTCTGGATGCCATAGGATTGCAGCACAATGTGCCCGAAGGAGCCTATTACATCATGATAGATGTCCGCGAGTTTATGAAGCAGACGGGTTGCCGTACCGATTTGGAGCTGGCGGAGCGTATGTGCCAGACTGTCGGAGTGGGTTCTGTACCCGGCAGCAGTTTCTTCCACGAACCGGTCAACGATTATGTCCGTATCCACTTCGCGAAGAAAGACGAAACGCTCCATGAGGCCCTGAACCGCCTGAACGACATCCGTCGGAAACTGTGACCGTTCAAAAACGGCTTCAAAGTGGAGCCTCTTACAGCTCAATCACTTCGCCGGTGGAGGTGCTGATACAGCGCATTTCTCCGTTGATGTTGATTTTCAATTCTTTGCCGAGCTTTGAAAGGATGCGGCATTCGGTCACTTGACCGTTGCTCCAACGCAGTTTCTCCACTTCGAAGCCGCCGCGGCAGCATAGTCCGCAGACTTCTCCCTCTTTCCATTCGGAAGGCAGAGCCGGCAGCAGATGGATATAACCGGCGTGGCTCTGAACCAGCATTTCGGCAATGCCGGCCGTGCAGCCGAAGTTGCCGTCGATCTGGAAGGGCGGGTGCGCGTCGAAGAGGTTGGGATAGGTGCCGCCCTGCTGACCGTTTTCGCCGATAGCCGGCTTGATTTGCTCACGGATCAGCTGCATTGCATGATCGCCGTCGAGCAGACGGGCCCAAAGGCAGACTTTCCAACCCATAGACCAGCCGGTGGAGGCGTCGCCGCGGGCGATGAGGCTGGTCTTGGCGGCTTCCATCAAAGCGGGCGTCTCGGCCGTAATCTGATGACCGGGATAGACGGCCCAAAGATGGCTCACGTGGCGGTGATGGTCCTCGGGATTGTCCCAATCATCCATCCATTCCTGCAATTGTCCCCATTTCCCGATCTGCAGCGGAGCCAGACGGCTGTATATGTTCTGAAGCGTATCGGTGAACAACTTGTCTTCGCCCAGCAGGGTGGCGGCGGCGATGCTGTTCTCAAACAGATTGTGCAGCATTTCGTTGTCCATAGAAGCACCGGCCACCACCGAGAAAGAACGCATTCCTTCCACTTGAGGACGGTTTTCGGGAGAGAACGAAGGAGCGACGACCAGCCAGCCGTGTTGCGGTTCCTCTACCAGAAAATCAATGAAAAACTCACAGGCGCCTTTCATGATGGGCCAGATTTCTTTCAGATATTCTCCGTCTCCGCTGAACAGATAATGGTCGTATAGATGCTGGCAGAGCCAGGCGTTGCAGGTGGGCCAAATACCGTAGGAGGCTCCATCGACGGCACCGGTGCTGCGCCAGATGTCGGTATTGTGATGCAGTGTCCAGCCACGGCAGCCGTACATCGCCGCCGATTGCCGTCCGCTGATCGAAGCCTCGCGGATGAGCCGGAGCAGAGGCTCGTGCATTTCAGGCAGATGGGTGATTTCAGCCGGCCAATAATTCATTTCCAGATTGATGTTGCTGGTGTATTTGCCGTCCCAGGGAGCTTTGGGCTGATAATTCCAGATGCCTTGGAGATTGGCGGCCTGGCCACCGGGTTGGGAACTGCAGATCAGCAGATAGCGCCCGAATTGGAAATATAGCTCAATGAGCTGAGGATCAAAACCGTCCTTGAATTCCAGCACGCGGCGGCCGGTCGGGAGTGAGGCTTGCTCATTGCTGCCGAGGTCGAGGCTGACTCTTTCCATGTAGGGACGGAAGAGCTGGCTGTGGGCTTCTTTCCGTGATGCGTAGCTTCTGCCGAGAAAATCCTTTCCGGCCTTGTCCAATATCTCCTGTGCCCGGATTTCGGCCTGTCCAGACGGACTGACCTGCCGGAAATTCTCAAAATTGGTCTCGCTCGATACGAGAATGACGGCTTCGTCCGCTCCTTGAAGGCTGAGCGTGGCGTTGCTGTCGTTGCTGCAGCTGAGTTCACCGCCGCGGTGCAGGATACGGGCGATGGTGCAGAAATGGATGGCGCCGGGAATGCCTTCATGATCGCTTCCGCGCCCTTTGACCATCAGGTCCTGACCTTTCAGACAGATTTCCGTGTCCGGCATGGGACTGCTGAAACCGGCTTGGAACGAAATGGATTTTTTCCGGTCGGCTTTCAGTCGGATGACCACGACATTGTCGGAAAAGGAGGTGAATGTCTCGCGCGTGAATTCCACATCTCCGCTTTTGAATTTTGTGCTGGCGACGGCATGGAGCAAATCCAGTTCGCGATAATACTGACTGACGCTGTCGGGCAGGTCAAAATCGAGCAGCAGCGAACCGATGGTCTGATAGGGCATGCCTTGTGCCCCTTGAGAAGCGATATATTGCCCGCAGAGAGCCTGGGCTTTAGGATTCTCACCGGCGAAAATCAACTGCCGGATGACGTCAAGATGCTCTTTGGCCAGCGGATTGGTGTTGTTGTGCGGGCTGCCTCCCCAAACGGTTTCCTCGTTGAGTTGGAATTCTTCGTGCCAAGGCCCGCCGAAGACCATAGCGCCCAGACGGCCATTCCCGAGCGGCAAGGCTTCCACCCATTGGCTGGCAGGCTGTTCATACCAGAGTTTCAAGTCGTTGTCCTGCTTTTTTTCGGAAGTGCAGGAAGAAAACATCAGCAGTACGGCCAAAACGGGCAGGACTGTCATACGTTGGATGAATAGTGTCGTTTTCATAGAAATAATTTGAAAGAATTCAAAGCAGGTTCTTGAACAACTTCTGAATTGCTGGATAATTCTTCGCCCAAATATAGATAATACGGCCGGAAATAATGTATTTTTGCCACAAAAATGTGGGAAATGAAGGAAAAGGTGGTTCTCGGACTTTCTGGCGGTGTCGATTCGAGTGTCGCGGCCTATCTGCTCAAGCAGCAGGGCTACGATGTGACTGCGGTCTATATGATCAACTGGAAAGACACGGTGGGCACGCTTTCGGGTGCCTGTCCATACGAGGAAGATGTGCTGATAGCCCGTCTCGTAGCCCGAAAACTGGATATTCCTTTCAAAGTGGTCGATTTGAGTGAGACCTACCGCCGTCAGGTAGTCGATTATATGTTTGCGGAATATGAAAAGGGCCGGACCCCCAATCCCGATGTGCTCTGCAACCGCGAGATTAAGTTTGACGCTTTTCTGAAAACCGCCGAAGAGTTGGGTGCCGACAAAATCGCCACGGGACATTATTGCCGGGTCGCTTCCTTCGAGCATGCCGACGGCAGCCGCACCTACCGTCTTCTGGCGGGGAGCGATCCCAAC
>JAZRWU010000143.1:0-6349 GCA_045599885.1 Bacteroidales bacterium
GTCGTACGACATCATATAGACCTTGTATTCAACCGAATTGAGCAGCGGACGGAACTCCAGGCAACTGGAAGACTGGTTTGTATAATGCTGTGAACTGGCATTGTCGCCGGTACCCGTATTGTTGAAATAATCGGAGCAGGCGAGCATGATGTCATACCCCTGGCTGGCCCAGGACTTCACACGTTTGGAAACATCGTCACGGCCGTGCTGACTGTGCACCGAATAATAGTCTTCGGCTTCCAGAATCTGCGTGCGGACTTTGTTCTCATACATCTTGACATCTAAGTCAATCACCTCATAGACATATCCGTTGGATGCCTGATAGACATAATCGATGGTACCGGGAGTCACGTTCACGCCATCTACCGAAGGAGCAGGCTGATTCTCGCTGAGCGTCTGATACCGAAGGATGAGATCGCTGAGGATTTCGCGCTCAACCAATTCTGACGTCCTGGCTTCATTCTCCACCAGTTCCAAGGAAACGGCGTCAAAATCGCAGACCTTGAAATAAGGACGGTATTTGGCGCGGAGAGCGTCCAGCACATCCTCCGTAATGTACACGAAGGTATAGAGCGAGTCTTCGTTGTTGATGGGATAGGTCTCGAACAATTCGTTGCTGAACTTCCACACGGTATCGTAAATCGGACGTCCGTTTTCATCGAGAGAAAGCAGATAACTCAGATCTTCATCCATCGAGCTGTCCTTGGCGGCATTGAACAATGCCACGGGCAGGGACTGCGGGAATTGGGCGGAAAGATACTCCCAGACATTCATGCGCGGCTCGACCACCGAACTCAGCACGTGGATCAGACCATTCTGGGAAGGAACGTTGTGCGTTTTAACCGCAGCCTGCTCCACTCCGAGGGTGGTACCGGAAACCGGGACAAACTTGCCGTTGATCATTTTGATTTTATCCGCGGCGAATGTGCCGGAAACAATTGGAAAACTTTGCCAGGCGATGTGATTGCGGACATATTCGGCCTTGTCAAAGTTTGAGAAATCGATTCCTTTCCAAGCCTCGTTGTCGGGAGCGAAAACCGTATAGGCCTGCGCGCGGTTGAGCACCTGGTCGTAATGGGTTTCCTCGAGCAGCTGAACAAAAGTGCTGAGCTCAGGCATCGACTTGAGGACCTCCATAATAGGCTGCTGATTCTGAGCGTCAACCGACTTCTCCTCCTCCGACCAGGGATTGCAGGCCGTCGTAAGGCTGAGGGTTGCCAACAGCGTTACAGCCGCCATTGCAAGATTATATAACTTTTTCATAGACATCGTATTAATCGGTTAAAACACGCAATCACCCTGGAAATTGCTCTTATTCTGGACATTGTAGGGCCAGATTTCGCAGTCGGGCGTATCCTCATAGACCAGTTTGCCCTTGATATCGATACGGGGCCAGATCTGATCGTCATCGACGGGGATGAACTGCAACATATCCCAGGAAGTCTCACCGCTGCGGCCGGTCAGACATTCGAAACGCAAGGTATGCTCACCCGTCGTCTCCACCACGATGGTACCCAGACAGGCGGCATTGACCACAGATTCAAGTTTCTTGGCGTTGTACTGCTTCCATCCCGTCTGAAGAAGTTCTTCAGGCGACAAGGTTGTATTCATGTATTGTCCCAAGTCATAGACATAGGGCATGACCTGATCGTCCTTGCCTTCCTGCTGGAAGACCGTACGGAAGGTGGTCGTCTGTTCTCGACGCCAGCAAATCCAAAGTTTGTACTTGCCTTCGACCAACAAGGGCAGTTTCCATTCGAAATAAGCGTTGATGTTGGGCGAGAAGCGGAAACGCATGGCGTCGCCATAGACATACTGGACTTTCGTATCGAGCGTGTTGCCGTAGTTGGTGTACTGCTGATAACCGATCTGCTGGTTGGAGGTCGTACCTCCACCCCACTGTACGCGCGAAAGACTGCCCTGTTCAAAAGGCGTATAGGAACCGTCGGCCGTACGGAAGTTCTTGAGAGCCTGGATTTCGGGCTGATCGGCCAAGTCGAAGTTGACACGGTAGCTCGAACGGTTCTTGACTTCAATCTGACCGCCGAGATAATGGATGACACCGTTGGAGCAACTCATATCCGAGAACTCACTGTCGCGGTACAGGCCGACACCCGGCTCGATGGTAGCACCGATGACGAAATAGTTGATGATAATCTGGTCAACATTGCGCGTGACAGACATCACCTGATTGTTGACGCAGGACATCATGGTCGGGATTTTGAGCAGGTCGGCCACATAGTTGAGCGAAGGAGCCAAATGATAGTCGGCGAACTGACGCAGCAGTTCCTCATCTTCGTCCACGTCTTTCTGATTGACGTGAAGGCGGACCAGAAGACAACTGTCCACTTTCTCTTCCCAACCTTCCGCATTCAAATCCACGTTCTCGATACCGATGGCCAAATCCTTGAAACTCTGATTGTCTTGCACGAGCATCGTGTACCAGTCGGCGGTCTGAGGATCCAAACCGGCTTCCTTACGGGCTTCAACGCTGTCGGGACTGTAAGTCGAGTACTTCATGAAATGCTTCATGATGGAAAATAGCGAATCGGGATACTGCTGTTCCAACGTCTCGAACACGCCCAGTTGAGGAGGTGTGAGAACGGCGTCACAGGTATGCACGATACCGTTGCCGGCCGAAAAGTTGGTCTGAAGAAGACGGCCCTGACGGTTGATGGTGATCCAGACGTTGCCGGCAGCATCCGAATGCGACTTGGAGGTCAGGAAAGGACCGGCGATGGTCGGAGACGGAAGACGTCCGTCCTCGAATTCGGAAGTGGCGATGGAGTCGCGGATGACATGATACTGAATCAGCGCATTGCACTCATCCAAAGTCAAATCTCTGACCGAAGACTTGCCCAAGGAGCGAAGATACTCACTGACAGCGGAATTATTCGGAGCGAAACAGGTATAGGAGCCGTAACCGTGGAGCATACCCTCGTAATCCGAAGCAAGAAGAATGTCGTGGAACTGACTCAAATCGGGTTCACTTTCAAGAAATTCGTCAATCATTTTGGAGGCGAAGACCTGATAGTCCTTACCGTCGTCCATATACCCTTTGCAGGCCGGGAGCATCAGCAGCAGGGCTGCGATGACCGTCATACTGAATGTTCTAAGTGATTTCATAGGACTTAATCGTTGTAAAAGGGATTTTGAACTAAAAGTTTGTTGGCTTCCAATTCGCTCTTGGAAATGGGCAGGTAATGGAAGTTGGGATTCTTCATTTTATTCTGCAGAGTGGAAACTTTGGTGACGGAAGCACCGTAGGTGGCCACCTGCTGGAGATAATTCAGATTGTCGTTGGCGTAATTGCCGCGTTTGGCAAAACGCAAGGCATCAAACCAGCGCTTGCCTTCGAGCGAAAGTTCGCGGACACGTTCCTGATAGACAAACTGTTCTGCCGTCGTCACCGAGAGATCACTCGAATCGCGGACACCGGAGAAAAGGTCGGTCGTCTCCGTCGCATTGGCACGGTGACGGATTACGTAAATCAAATCCAGAGCCTCGTTCAGCATCTCGTCACGGGATGCACCTTCGAGCGCGGCGGCCTGCTCAATCAGGGCCTCGGCCTTCATCAGATAAATCTCAGCCAGACGATACACGATGATGTTGCCGGTCCAGTCGTCCTGCGTGGGACGGTTGGCATCGAGCAGCTTCTGATCGCGGCTCAGTCCCAGGAACTTCCAGGCATAGCCGCCTTTGGAGGTAACATCCTCATAACGAAGGTCCACCCATTCCTTGGCGTTGATTTCAGACGGAAGGAAATAATTGTCGTCCATCACTTCCTGATTGACCATGAAGCAGCCGTTGGAGTTGTTGAACAACTTGTAGTAAGTGGTGTTGGGATAGTCCGATTCGACCTGAATCTCAAAGATGCTCTCGTCGCTGTTGCCATCGACATAGAGCTGCTTGAAGAAGTTGTTGGCCGATTCCTCAAAGAAAAGCTGAATGGTATCCTGTTCGTTGGTCTCGGCATTGGCGAACTCGTATTCGTAGAAATTGTCGGCGGAATTCATCAGCAGGGCATACTTCCCGGAATTGAGAATCATATTGCAATAGTTGACGCATTCGCTGTAGTTCTCCAGCCAGAGATTGATGTCCGCCAGGATGGCGCAGGCTGCGAAACGGGTGATACGGCCTTTGTTGACGTCACTGGTTTCACCGTAGCGTTCCGGCAGATTGAGATAATGCTGTTTCAAATCCTCGGAAACGGCCATCAGGACGGAATCGCCGGGACTCTTGGCAATCATCATCGTCTGGTCGTCCGAAACATAGGGCTCTGTATAATAAGGTATGTCCCCGAAGGTGCGGACCAGATAGAAATACAGCAGCGAGCGGATGGCAACGGCTTCTGCCTGATATTCTTTGACCTGTAGCGTTTTGAACGAAGGATCGGTTGCGCAGGCATTCTCGGCATACGCTTCGACCGTGTTGCAGAAATTGATGATGTTATAGAACGACGACCAGTCGCACAATGCATTGGACGAGGTGATCTCACCGTCGCGGATGGCCTGGTATGTGTCGTTGACATGCGATTCGTTCGTGAGAAGCAAATCGCCGCGCAGCTCACCCCAAAGGTAAAAGCGCTCGATGAAAGAGGGTTGCAGCATACCGGAATACAATCCGATGACGGCCGCATACACTTCTTCCTTGGTACTCCAGTAACGGTCTTTGATGACACCGTCTTCGGGTTCAATGGTCAGCCACTGATCGCAGGAACACAGAAGCATCAAAAGAGCAAGGAGGCTCAACAAAATATGATTAAACTTTTTCATTGCCCGTAAAAATTAGAAAGTTACACTGAGACCCAGCACATAGTCCTTGGTTCGGGGAGCAAGTGCGTTGTCGTAGCCCAAAGACAGTGGACTGATGGTGACTTCAGGATCCTGGCCCGTATATTTGGTCCAGACGAAGATGTTCTGCATCGTCACATAGGCGGAGAGATTGGTCAGACCCAGCGGTTTGATCAGTTCTCTGGCGAAATTGTAACGGAGTGTCAGGGAGCGGAAACGGCAGAAGGAGCCGTCCTCGACGAAGCGGTCGGATGCCAGCCAGTTGTAACCGGTGCTCATCAAAGCGCGTGGCAGCAGGTCTTCGGGAGCCTGTGCCGCGTTCTCGTAGGAATGTCTCCAGCGACGGAGGACCGAAACGCTCTGGTTGTCGTAGTTGTACATCTTTTCCATATCCATTCTCGCTTTGTTGACGATGTCGTTGCCGAAGCGGAAATTGAAATGGGTCGAAAGATTCCATTGCTTGTATCGGATGGAGGGACCGAAACCGCCGAAAAACAAGGGGTTGGCATTTCCCAGATAGACAATGTCCTGCTGGTTGATGTTACCGTCGTGATTGATGTCGGCATATTTGGCATCACCGGCCTTAAACTGATAATCGACCGAAGTGCCGGCACCGAACTTCATATAAAGAGGTACGCGCTGGTTGTTCTCGTCGTAGGTATAAATCTTCTTGCCGTACTTGTCGCGGGCAATGGTCTCATCTTCATTGAGATAGACGCCTTCATACCTGTAACCGTAGAACGAGCCGATCGGCTGGTCGATTTCGTAGCGGGTCAGATAGGAACCGTTGGTGTTCCAGTTGCCGCTTTCCATCGAATAGTATTCGGAAATCTCGCGGATGAAGTTCTGCGAACGGGAAACGTTGAAATTGAAATTAATGGTCAGATCCTTGCTCTTGTACGGAGTCGTCATCACGCTCAATTCCCAACCCGTGTTGTCCATACGGCCGATGTTCATATAGTTGGCGTTGGAGAAACCCGAAGATGACGGAATGGTCAGATTGTTCATCAACAGGTCGTTACTGCTCTTGAGATAGTAGTCGAAGTCGATGTTGACCCGGTTGTTGAACAGAATCAGATTGGCACCCAAGTCGGTCTGCGTGACTTTTTCCCAACGCAGGTTGGACAACTGCAAGTTCTTGACATAGGTACCCATCGTGCCGAGGTAACTGTAGGCATAGGTTGTATAGTTACTGTAACTCAAATAGTTGCTTCTCGGAGTATTACCGTTGATACCGTAGCTGGCGCGGAGACTGAGGTCATCCATTTTCTCGGCCCACTGCATGAAGGGCTCGTCGGAGATACGCCAACGGGCTGAGACAGAGGGGAATGTACCGTAACGGTAGTTGGGACCGAACTTGGAATCGCCATCGCGACGGACGGTGACATTGATCATGTACTTGTCGTGATATTTGTATTGAGCCTGTGCATACACTGCCATGTTGCGGCCGCGGCTCAGACCGGAACTCACGTCACCGGCGGAAGACGTCACGCGTGAACCGGCGGAAGGATCCTGCAGGAACGACGAAGCCGTGTTGGAACCGCTGACCGAGTAGG
>JAZRWU010000144.1:0-4185 GCA_045599885.1 Bacteroidales bacterium
GTTTTGAATTCTTTCAAAATAATTATTATGACGCTGTTATTCCGCTGCTTTGATGGTCTTTTGGTCTGCTTCGGCCCATCCTTTCGCTCGCATAGCCCGCTATGCTCGCTCAACGATGACCCGAATCAACCTCAAAATCCCAATCAAATCATCGGGAAATCATTTCAAAACAGGTTCTAAGTTGCAAAAGTAATCAAATCCGATGATAAATAAAAGAGATATTCCCGCCTTTCGGTATTTTACAGAAAATCCCGTGCCACAAAACAGTGACACGGGAAGAATTTACCGCAAGAACGATGCGAATGTTATCCCATAGGATTATTCACCTTCGTTACCATCTTCAAAATCAGGAATATACCAATTTTCCTCCTTCAAAAGCCTTTCATAGAGTCCGGGCTTCTTCTTGGCGATGTTATCGGCCAGAATGGTCGAATGACCGTGAAGCGAGAAACGCATCAAATCGTGGAAACGGGTACCGAGGAAAGGATTTTCCAAAGCACATTCATCCACCAATACCGTCTCCACGAAATCGATGGAGTCCTGCAATGTCCTCAACTCCGGCGGAAAGACCACTTGGGAACTCGGTCCCTGACCACGGGTACGGGTACCGATATTGCTGTTGAAACGGGTATCGTCCCATTTGAGGTAGGACATACCGTAGGCGTCAATCTTGGCCATATTGATGTAAACGCTGTCCAACATCAGATTGTGGTTGAGTCCGTCGTTGACCACAGCCAGAGCCAGAGCCGGGAAGCCGAGATAGTTGACAGCCTCCGCATAACGGAGATAGGCAACGGCATCACGTTGAAGAATCACCTGATTCTTCTCATGAATGGCGATATAGGCTGAGCCCACCGGTGCCTTGTTGATTTCATACTGGTCGTAATTGGCATCCGTATTGACCGAAGAACTCTCAATATTGATCTCCGTGCCACATTCACGGTAAGCGGCGAACCTGCCACGCAAATCACCGTTAAAGGTAACGTTGTACTGACGGTTCTCAGTGGTATGGAAGGTCAAGTCTGAATACACCTGAGAATCAAACAGGTCGCGGGCACGCTGAGAAGGAGCGATGGTATAGGATACCTGCGTCATATCCAACAGATCGGAGTTGTTGAATTCTCCGTATGAAGAAGAATAAAAATACGGAATCAGCCATGAATTGCCGGCTTTGGCCACGGTGGAATAGAACTGATCTCCCCACAACGACCGAATGACATATGTGTTGGGATCGCTCACATCGTATGTATTATTCGACGTGCTGAGAGTTGAGGAATAATCTGCCGTCACAAGTCTTGTACGGTTGTATATGTCCTCGTGGAACAGAGAAGCCGCCTCTGCGTATTTGTTCTGCCAAAGACATAATTCGCCCAGGAGAAAATTGACAGACGGGAAGAGCCTCGAACTCTCCACGCCGCCGAGCTGTCCATAATTGGGCATGCCGATTTCTCTGACAGACATAAGGTCTTCATAAACCAATTGGATAAGATCCTCACGGGGAAGCATCGGATACTCTTTGTTGACATCGTCTATCGTCAGGATGGGCTGAGTGAAATAATATGCCCTTCCAAAATTGAGAGCCAGCTGCAGATAAGTCCAGGCGCGGATAGACTTGGCAGCCGCATACTCGGACATCATCACTTTCTTGCCGCCGGCGACAATCGAAGTATCGATGTTTGTGAGGAAGTAGTTGCAATGGTTGATGACACGGTAATAGGGAGTGATGTCCAACCAGGGATTGCTTTCGTTATAGACCAAATCGCTTATGTCGCACAAATCCTGGTCGGCATTGTAGGTCACATCCATCATATCGGCACGCAAGTCACCGAGAATGACGTAACGGTCGCCCAACTCCTGAAATTTGGCCAGAATACCGGCAATCGAATACAAAGAATCGTTCGGGCTGTCGAGCGTATTCTGTTCAGCCTTGAGGTAGCGGGTGGAATCGACCGTAAGCATTTTCTCGCAGGAACATACGAGAAGGGCCGTCAACAGCAAAGGTAATATTCTGATAACTTTCATATTCGTAAGAGATTAGAGGTTGAGACGTAATCCTCCGATGAAGGAACGGAGTTGCGGCATCATACCGGCATCGATTCCCTGATAGAAGACGTTGTTGGAAACAGAACTTTCCGGATCGCAACCGAGGTACTTCGTCCAGATAAAAGGATTCTCAGCCGTAAAGAAGATCTTGGCGGCATTGATGTAAGGAATGCGGAAAGGAATCTCCCAAGCCAAGGTCAGGCTCTTGAGACGCAGATAGGATGCATTCTCAATCCAGCGGCTGGAGAAAGCGGAATTGCCCATCGGGTCATCGAAAGAGGCCTTCGGCATGGAAGTCTGCTGACCTTCGTAACGCCAGCGGTTGGTCACAGCCATCGATTGGTTGGAATAACCGACCATTGACTCCAAAGCTCTGCGCTGATAGTTGTAGACATCGTTGCCTATCGAATAGTTGAACAGAGCTGAAAGACTGACACCCTTGAAAGAGAAAGTGTTGTTGAAAACTCCGAAAAGGTCGGGATTGGGATTGCCGATTTTCTGTTTGTCGTTCTCATCGATGATACCGTTGCCATCGACATCCTGATAAATCATATCGCCGGCCTGATACGGTGAGAGCGAAGTGTCATCGTTACGCTTGTAGAGGAAAGTCTTATTGCCGTTCTTGTCGGTATAGGCAGTGGCGGCTTCTTCCTGAGAGGAGAAAACTCCCAGAGCCTTGTAACCGTAGAATACAGCCAGAGATTCGCCTTCGGCCGTCAGCATTTCGGCATCATAGATATTCGTGGTGTAGTTTCCGTTGGCCAGATGAGTGACCGTGTTGACGTTGTGGGCAGCCGAGGCCGACATTTCCCAACGGAAGTTGCGGCGGTTGACCGGACGGAAGTTGACGGAAAGCTCAAGACCTTTGTTGACCAGATCACCGTCGTTCGACCAGTAATACTGAAAGCCCGAAATCTTGCGGAGTTCCTTCTGGACCAGGAGGTCGTAGGAATGATGATAATAAGCATCCAAAGAGGCGCTCAGACGGTCACCGAAGAAAGAGGCGTGCAAACCGTCGTTGGCCTTGGAAGTGGTCTCCCATTTGACGGTCGGGTTACTGAGGTTACAGAGCACCAGACCCGTAGCGCGGTCGATGTAGTTCTGAGAAGTGAACAAAGTATAGGAAACCAAATCTTCGATGTCGTCGTTGCCGGTCAGACCGAAGCTGGCACGCAGACGCAGCAGGTCGAGTTTCTCAGCATTGGCGAAAGCATCTTCGGAAGAGATGAGCCAAGCACCCGAAACCGATGGGAAGAAGGCCCAGTTGACGCCGAGCATCTTCATCGCACCTTCAATCTGAGTACCGAAACGCGAGGAGGATTCCATCGAGACAGCGGCATTCAGGAAATACTTCTGAGCATAATTCCAATTGCCGTTGAGATACCAGCTCAAGTTGCGGTTCTTCAGATCCTCACCATTGAGTTTCTTGTAATACAGAGCATTGGTGACGTGAACCTGATCGTCATCACCGGTGTTGTAACCGCCGCAGACGTCCCATGTACGGTTTTTGTTGTAGAAGCGCACACCCAGCATAGCCGCAAGATTGTGCTCACCCAAGCTCTTGTTGTAATTCAGACGGGCTTCCAAAGTCGTATGGATATCACGCATATTCTGTCCGCGGGCCTCGTTACGGTACTCCTCGATACCGCCGGGAGAACGTTTGAACACGGGAGTCACACCCAGCATCGGCGTGAAATACGATTCGAAGGCCTTGTCCAGACCGTAGGAAGCGATACCCATCAGCTTCCAATCCTTATTGATTGACCAAACCGGTTTGGCAGCGGCGCTGAACATCGTCATCTTGCTCATCTGCTCGGCGTTCTCCAGAATCGGAACCGGATTGCTGAATCCCAGATCATCGGCTTCTTCGACATTGGTGGTGAGATAACCGAAATTCACTCTCGAATAAGAGTAGGGATAATAATTCGGAGACTTGGCCAGCGCCAGGAAGGTCGGCGATGTCGGCGACATCATACCGTCGTTCATCACATCGTAATTGACGCTGCTCAAAGAGAAATCGATGGCACTCTTGATTTTCTTGGAAATCTCGATATCCGAGTTGAAACGGAAATTCAGATGATCCATCGTGGTATTCTTCACCAGTCCCTTGTTGTTGGTGTAGCCCACCGAGAGGGCGTACAT
>JAZRWU010000145.1:0-6552 GCA_045599885.1 Bacteroidales bacterium
CAGCATCGCCGGTATCAGTCCTTCGGATATCGAGACCATCACGGTGCTGAAAGATGCCGCTGCGACGGCCATTTACGGTGCGCGGGCGGCCAACGGTGTCATTGTCATCACCACCCGGAAGGGCAAGGCGGGCGACAACCGCATCCATTTCTCCAACCGGCTCAGCTATATCCCAAAACCCGACATTTCCCAGCTCAACCTGTTGGATTCCGACCAGAAAACCGATTTGGAACTCTCGCTGCTGGCCTCCGACTACAGTTTCCGCGAGAAGAAAGGAGCCGTCGCTGAAATCCTGTCCTCGATGGGGCAGACGGATATCTACAAGGAAGGGGGCTGGGACGCCTTGTCCGAAGAAGCCCAAGCCGCCATCAACGCTCTGCGCGGCATCCATACGGATTGGAACGATATTCTGTTCCGGGATGTGGTGAATCAGGAGTACCATCTCAATCTCTCCGGCGGAAGCGAGAAGGCCCATTATTATTCCTCCGTGGGCTATACCTCGGAACAGGGCAATGTGAAAGGAGTGGACAACCGCCGGCTCAACCTCAATCTCAAAGCCGATTACCAATTGGGCAGAGCCTTGCGGATAGGAGCCTCGGTCTTTGCCTCCGAACGCCATCAGGACAGCTATTCCACCGACTACAACGGTTTCACCAATCCGGTCTATTATTCCCGCCTGGCCAATCCTTATTTCGAGCCTTTCGCTGCGGACGGCAGCTATCTCTACGACAAGAATGTCCAGGGCAAGGAAGATTCCGACCTCAATTTCAATATTTTTGAGGAAAGGGCCAACAGCCATCATCAGCGCACCGACCGTCAGCTGATGTCCATCGCTGATGCGGAACTCAAACTGGGCAGTCATCTCACCGCTTCGTCGCAGTTCGGCCTGCAATACGACAGTTACCGTCTGTCGAAATATATCGGTGAGGAAACCTATGCCATGCGGAAGGAAAAACTCTATTCCACTTATTCCTATCCGGACGGGAAGCGCAGTTTCCTGCCCGACGGCGGAATGATTGGAAAAACGGCCTCCGACAGCCGTCAATGGACCTGGAAGTCGTTGCTGGAATATCAGCAGACTTTGGGCGGTGAGCATCTGCTGGGGCTTATGGCCGGTCAGGAACTGAGGCATACCGAAACCTCGTCGGTGTATAGTGCCGCCTACGGATACGATGACCGCACCCTGACCTCGCAGCCGGTCATTTACCCTTCCGAGACTTCGGCCCAGAGTTATCCGCTTTATAAGGAAACGCACACCGAGAATGCCTTTGTCTCGTGGTTTGCCAACGGCTCGTATACCTATGCGGCGCGTTACACCCTCGGCGGCAGCATCCGTTTTGACGGTTCAGACCTCTTCGGCGTGGCCAAAGAATACCGTTTCGTCCCGCTTTATTCGTTGAGCGGCCTATGGAGAATCAGCAACGAGCCTTTTATGGGAGAAAGTCCGTTTGACGATCTTTCCCTGCGGGCTTCCTACGGATTGCAGGGAAATATTGACAAGAACACTTCTCCCTATCTGATAGGTACTTACAACAAAGTGACCATACTGCCCGGTGTCACCGAGACGGTCATCAGTGCGGAAACGGCGCCCAATCCCTCTCTCCGCTGGGAAAAAACCACCAATGCCAACGTGGGAATGAGCCTTTCGGTGTTCGACCGCGCCCTCTATTTCGATGTCAACTGGTATTACCGTCAGGGTACCGACCTCATTGCCCTGAGGATGCTTCCTCTCGAAACAGGTTTCTCCTCTACGACCATCAATTGGGCCAGTATGGAAAACAAAGGCTGGGAAATTGCCTTGGGCAGCCGTAACATTCATCGGAAAAACTTCACTTGGACTACCAATATCAACTTGGGAATCAACGAGAACACCGTTCTTCATGAAACCGTCGCCGAGAACAGCACCTATCCTTCGCGAGAGGGTTATCCCGTGGGTGCCGTTTTCGCCTTCCGTACCGCCGGACTCGACCAGGACGGCTATCCTCTGTTCCTCAGCCGGAACGGAGAGAAACTGACGGCCGAGGAATTCCTGCAACTGAATGCGGCCGGCGCTTCGACCTTGCCGGCGGCCGAGCAACGGGCTCTCTACACTTATATGGGGCAGTCCGACCCTCTGGTGTCGGGCGGTTTCATCAACAATTGGGAACTTGGCCGTTGGCAGCTCGGCATGACCTGGGTTTTCAATCTCGGTATGAAGGTCAGGGTACAGCCCTCGTATTCGCCCACTTCCTACGACCGCGGCATGAACACCAACGCCGATATCCTGGCACGTTGGACACCGGAGAATACGGAAGCGGTCTATCCGGGCCTGATGCTCAGTTCCGGGCGGCCGAGAGAATATCTCCAGTATTCCGAATTCAATCTTTACCCAATGCTGGATCTTTGGGTCAGAGACAGCCATTATGCCAGAATGAGTTCGCTTAGGCTCACTTACCGCCTGTCGGACAAGCTGTTGAAGAAAATTCACGCGCAGAGTGCCTCCATCACCGCGGAAGCGAGAAATCTGGCCCTTATTTCCAACTCTTACACCAATTTCCTCGATCCGGAGACAATGGGCAATCCTTATGCTCAGCCCATCCCCAAAATGTGTGTGTTAGGTATCAACATCGGTTTCTAGTATGAAAAAGACCTTCCCCCGCCTCAGCCTTCTGACCGCTGTGCTTTTCCTGGCCTTGCTGCCTTCCTGCGACGGTTTTCTCGACATTGTGCCGACGGGGAAGGTCATTGCCAAAACCGGAAAGGAATACCGCGGGCTGCTTACCAACGAATACAAGTATTTCCCTTCGGACCGCGGTCTGGCCACGTTCCGGAGCGACGAAATGCTGCTCGACAAGGCCAATACCTCTTCGGAGGACTATGCCTCGTTCTTCGATATCTGGACCTGGAACGATCAGGCTCCGCAGTCGACCACTTCGCAGTTTGGTTGGCGCCGCTATTATCACGCCATTTACATCGCCAATTATATCATCGGACATCAGGAAGAAATCGCCGAGGCGACGGAGGCGGAAATCAGTCAGTTGGTGGGCGAGTGCTATATGATGCGCGCCTATTCTCATTTCCTGCTGGTCAATTTGTTTGCGGAACCTTACACGGCCTGCGATCCGGCTCGGACGCGCGGCATTCCCCTGCAATTGGAAGCCGATGTGGACAAAGTCCTCTCCTGCAGCACCGTAGCTCAGGTCTATGAGAGCGTGCTTTCCGATATGGCTGAGGCTGTCCGTCGCATGAAGGTGGAGAATTGGGAGACGGCTTATCATTACCGTTTCAGCCGTCGGGCTGTCAGGGCTTTGCGTGCCCGGGTCTATCTCTATGAGGGCGATTGGGAAAAAGCGCTCGCACAATCGGCGGAAGTGCTGGAGGAATATGGCGTACTGGTGGATATGAACCAGAAGAATTCCGTCCTGCCCGACCGTTACGACTCACCGGAGAATCTGCTGGCTCTGGAACTGATTATGACCAGTCTGTATAAAGGAGCCGGGCAGCCCGCCAAGGAACTGTTCAAGGCATATCAGAGTTCTGACAATCGGAAATCCAAATATTACAAGCAGGTTACGGCAAGCAACACCACGCTGCTGAAGGGAGGAAGCAACGAGTTCTGCTGCAGCATACGCACGGCCGAGCTTTATCTGACGGCGGCCGAGGCGGCAGTGGAGCTGGATTCCACCGGAACAGCTCTCCGTTATCTGGAGCCTCTGATAAGAAACCGCTACAAAACCGCTTCCGTGGACGATTATCTGACTCAGCTCCGTTCGATGGATCGGGAGGCCTTGAGGCAGGCCATTCACGAGGAACGCCGGCTGGAACTGGCCTTTGAGGGACACCGCTGGTTCGATTTGCGCCGCTGGGACCGTCCCAGTCTCAGCAAGACCTATCAGTCTGAGACCTACACCCTCGATGAGAATGACGCGCGCTACACCCTGCGCATCCCCTCCGAAGCCTTGCAGGCCAACCCGGAATTGAGTGAGAAAAAGAATTGAATTTTCATTATCTTTGCAGCCGGAAATCGACCGAGGCAATTGTTTCATTATCATATTTCAACCATTATCAAATGAAAAAATCCTTACTCTTACTGCTGGCAGCTTCGATGCTGCAGTTCAGTGCCAAGGCTCAGGTTCTGTCCGACCCCGCCTGGCAGGTGAAAACAGAGGCTCATCAGGATGCCTCTACAATGAATCTGACGGCTCCGATTTGTGTGACCGCTGACGGAAGTATTTATCAAACAGGTACTTTCGACCAAACCATCACCATTGGCCAAAATACTTTGGAACCCATCGCCACCAGTGCCTTCCTGGCCAAATACAATCAGAATGGCGAGGCTTTGTGGGCTGTCGCTCTGCAGGGCTCTGCCACCATCACGGCCATCGATGCCGATGACAACGGTGTCGTCATCGCCGGTGTGTTCGCCGATGAGGTCGTGCTGGGTACCATCCAGGGTTCCACCCAGACCATCAACGGTATGGCCGACAACGTTCTTCAGGTGTCGGGTTTCATCGCCGTTTATGATGCTCAAGGTGCTCTGAAATCAGTTAGAACCATCATTCCGGAAACCGATTTCAATCTGGTGATGAGCGCTATGGAAATGGAGATGATGTATTTTCCCGAAGCTTCCGATACGTATTTCAAGCCTTACAAAGTGCTCCTCAAGGACGATAAGGTCTATCTCTCGGGCGCTTACACGGCCATCTGCTGGATTGGCGATGTGATGCTGAAAGCCAAGGTCATCAACGTCTGGGATTTCATGTATATGGATGAACCTAGTATGGCCGTCGTTTCTTTTGACCGCGAAGGTCTGAGCACTTGCGAACTGCTCGCCAACGTGACCGCTGCTGAGGATATGACTTATGCTCAGATGCAGCCAGAAGCGCTGAATTTCACGATTGACGATGAAGGTGAAGTCCACGTGGCTTTCGTTGGCTATGGCAGTCTGGCACTCGAAACCGCCAATGGCAGAAACACCGTCGATTTCGCCATGGACGATATGGGTAACACCGAGCATGGAATGGTGGTCGCCACGCTTTGTGCCAAGGAAAAAGAAATCACTTGGGACGGCATCCTAGAGGCGGCCGACAGCAGCGCAGCCTCCATGGTCTTCCCCACGGCCGTTGACAAGGCTCTCAATTCGTATGTGACCGGTACTTTCAACAGTGAATTCACCTTCGCCGGCAAGACCTTGTCGCCGGTTGCCACCAGTTCGTTCCTGGCCCAATACGACAAATACGGTGCTGAAAAATGGGCTGTCGCTCTTCAGGGTGCAGCTACGATTACCGCTATCGCCACCGAGGATGAGCTTATCGCCATCGCCGGTGTTTTCGCCGATGAGGTAGTCTTCACTTCCACCGATGACAAAGCTCAGACGGTCAACGGTTTGGCCGACTGCAGTCTGCAGGTTTCCGGTTTCGTCGCTCTCTACGACACCGAAGGTAAACTGATTTCGCTCGAGACCGTCGTTCCCGAACAGAACGCCGCTTTGCTGGAGTCGTTTATGTATTTCCCCGAAAACGATGACAATTTCTTCAAACCGCTCAAACTGCAGTTTGCCGATGGCCGCCTCTATCTGTCTGCCGCTTATGCCGCCGACAACCGGATTGACGACGTATTGCTCAGCGGCAAGGTCATCAATGTCTTCGATTTCATGTATATGGATGAGACCAGTATGGCTCTCGTCTCCTTCAAGGCCGACGATTTGAGCGGCTGCGCTTTGGAAGCCAACGTCGCCGCCAGCGAGAATATGTCGTACAGTCAGATGGAGCCTCTGGATATGAATTTCGTCATTGACGGGGCCGACAAGTATCTGGCCTTCTTCGGTTACGGTGACCTTTGCCTCGCGACTCCCACCGATTCGCTGATGTTCAGTTTCGCTTCCGACGGTTTCGGTCTCAACGAGAACGGTGCTGTCCTTGCCAACCTGACGACGGGCACCTCCAAGGTCTATCATGCCGCTGCCACCGATATCCTGGCACATTATTATTCCATCCACGATATGCTTGTCAAGGATGACAACATCTACATGACCGGTACGTTCAACAACACGCTTCCTTTCAACGAGGAACTGAAACTGGCCGGCACCAACGACCTCTTCTTCGCGGTTTTCGGCAAGGACAGTCTCAATGCGGTCTATGCTGCCAACAGCGCCCGTGAGGAGACGGAGAACTGCCGTGAGATGATCAGCGGTTTCATGCTGGAAGACACCGACCTGGGCGTGTATGCTTACGAACAGGATGTCAACACTCACGCTGTCCAAGGCGAGATGTTCGCTTTTGTGGTGGATCTGGAGGCTTACGAAAGCAGCGTCATAGGTGACATCTTCCCATATTCCGCCGTCAATTTCAGCGTAGATGGCAGCAATATCCTGATGGCCACCTATGCGGGTTCTGTCTATATCTACTCCTTCGAGGGCATACTGCCTCCGGAAGATGACATCAAGGTTTATCACGCTCCTGCCACCGACAATCTGGCTTTGTCCTACGACATCGCTTGCATGGAATACATCGACGGACGTATCGTCATGGGCGGAACCTTCTCCAACGCTATGCCTTTGGATACCACTGTCAA
>JAZRWU010000146.1:0-5721 GCA_045599885.1 Bacteroidales bacterium
CATCGGCGGATATTACGGCGGCCGTCTGGCAAAAAGCGGGCAGGAAGTCCATTTTCTGCTTCGCAGTGATTATGAGGCGGCTAAACTCAACGGCCTTCGTGTGGATTCCGTCAACGGTGACTTTGCCATACAACCTATGAACGCCTATGCCGATTCCCATCAGATGCCGCCATGCGATGTCCTGTTGGTCTGTATGAAGACGACGGGCAATGGAAAACTGAAAGAAATCCTCAAACCGGTGTTGCATCCCGGCTCTCTCGTGATTCTGATACAGAACGGATTGGGCATCGAACAGGAGTTGGCAGCGGTTTTTCCCCAGGCACTGATAGCCGGCGGAACGGCTTTTGTCTGTTCTTTCAAAATCGGTCCGGCGCATATCCGTCATGCGGAATACGGCGCCTTGACTTTCGCTCCCATGCAGGTAGAGGCCGCCCCTTTGCTCAAACAGGTCTGTGCCGATTTTGAGGCGGCGGGTGTTCCGGTCACTTACGAGGACGATCTGAATCTGATCCGTTGGAAAAAACTGGTTTGGAATATACCCTACAACGGCTTGACGGTCATTCTCAATCAGGCGACCGACCGTCTGACCTTCAATCCCGACTCCCGGGCTTTGATCCGCGCCCTGATGGAGGAAGTCATCGCCGCCGCCCATTGTTGCGGAGCCGACATCCCTCTGCCCTTTGTGGACAAAATGTTCGAACTGACGGAAAAAATGACACCTTACAGCCCGAGTATGCGTTTGGATTACGACCATCACCGCCGTATGGAAATCCAGACGATGTACAGCAATCCCATCCGGGTGGCGCGGGAGCACGGTTATGAAATGAAATTGACACAAGTGTTGGAGAAAGAACTGCTTTTCCTCGAACGCTTTCACAATCTGACATAGATTATTCATCTCTCAATTAGATCTATATGCATCCAACATTCCTGATTCTCGGCTTGGGCACCGGCGAACTCATCCTTATCGCCCTGTTGATTCTCCTGCTTTTCGGCGCCAAAAAACTGCCTGAAATGATGAAAGGCTTAGGCAAGGGAATCAAGTCGTTCAAAGAGGAAATGTCCACGAAAGATTCGGACGGAAAGAACTCTGAATCCTCCTCCAAGACCTCCGACGGCAATTCATCCGAAAATGCCTGAGGATTTCCAAGCAGCAGAATTGGACGAACAGGATAAAATGCCTTTCTGGGATCATCTCGACGTGCTCCGTGGGGTGATTTTGCGTTGTCTCGTGGCCGTCATGGCGGTCTCGCTTCTGGCTTTTTCTTTCAAAAAACAGCTTTTCGGCCTGATTCTGGCGCCGCAGGAATCGGATTTTGTCTTGTATCGTTTTCTCAATACCCTGGCGGAGCGTTGGAATCTTCCGTCGATGCACATCCCCGAAATCCATGTCCAGCTCATCAGCACGCAACTGACGGCTCAGTTTTTCGTCCACATGAAGGCTGCCGGCCTGGTCGCTTTGGTCATCACCGCACCCTATTTGCTTTGGGAACTGCTTCGGTTCGTGCTGCCGGCGCTTTATGAGAATGAAAAACGTCATTCCATCCGCCTGGCGGTCTGGGGTATCCTGCTTTTCTATCTCGGTGTCGTGGCCGATTATTTTATCCTTTTCCCGGTTTCTTTCCGTTTCCTGGCCACCTATCAGGTGAGCGAACTGGTGACCAACACCATCACTATTTCGTCGTACATGAGCACATTGTCGATGATGTCGCTGCTGATGGGCCTGTTGTTCGAATTGCCGGTTGTCTGCGGACTGTGTGCCCGTTTGGGCTTCCTCCAGGCGTCCTTTATGCGGAAAAACCGTAGTTATGCCCTGATAATCATTATGGTAGTGGCGGCTGTCATCACCCCTACCGGCGATGCTTTCACGCTCTGTGTGGTGGCTTTGCCCGTGTATCTTTTGTATGAGGTCAGCATTCTTCTTGTCGCCCGCATTGAAAAAACACTGGCAGGAAAGGAGACCAGGGCGTGATGGCAATTCCCTCAGCTCGGAAAGTGAGTTTGTTTTGAATTAACCGAAATCTTTGTATCTTTGCGCGTCAAACAATATAAAAGTACTATGAACTCAGACGACGGCAGTCCGGTGGCGATATGCAGTGATCACGCCGGCTACGAATTGAAAGAAAAAATCTGCGACCGGTTGACCGAGCTGGACATTCCTTTTGTGAATTTCGGTACTTATTCTCCTGACAGTTGTGATTATAGTGATTTTGCGCATCCTTTGGCTGAGGCTGTGGAGGATGGTGAATGCTTTTGTGGCATCGCCGTCTGTGGCAGTGGCGAAGGGGTCAGTATGACTGTCAACAAACATCAGGGTATCCGCGGCGCCCTTTGCTGGTGCGAAGAAATCGCCGCTCTCTCGCGCCGCCACAACGCCGCCAACGTCTGCTGCCTTCCCGCCCGCTTCATTGACACGGAGCTGGCATTCAAAATCGTGGACATCTTCCTCCACACCGACTTCGAAGGCGGCCGTCACCAGACCCGCATTGAAAAAATTCCCGTGGAGGAATAAAGAAGGGTTGTCATCTCCCCATCAGCCAATATTTTTTCCCATTTTCGATATAGAATCCGGATTGTGGTTGGCTGAGGCGTTGCCCTTGGAAATTGTAGAGGCCGGGGCGGGAGAACCTCGGAAGCGGCGTTTTGCGTAATGCGTCGGGTTCTGGATTCTCGAGCGGAATGCGGACGAACATATCGTACAGACGCACTTCGCCACCGGTGGAAAGATTGACCAACGTGATGTCGATGGCTTGGTGGATTTCACTGAGTCCGGCGGCGGCGAGCACATCCCAGGAGGTATAGGTGCCTTTGCTGAAAGTCTGGGTGGTCACCGCGCCCGATTGTCCGTCGGCCGTCTGCCAGGAAATGCGGAACTGGCGGCTGCCGGTGAAGTGGAGGTTGACCAGCAGCTTCATGACCCCGTTGGAGAGATGCCAGCAGAGTCCGCCACCCGAACGTCCCATGCTGAGAGCGCCGGCGGTGCATCCGCTGGGAATAGAACCGTCGCTTTCGGTATAGCCGGGTTTGATGTAGGAAGGCCGGCTGCTTTCAGAACCGTGAACGAGTTCCAGCACCTTGCGGTAGTCCTCGGGCAGGGCATTGGCCTCGTCCTGCATCGGATACCAGCCCCCGTTGAGAATCCGTGAGGGCGGCAGCACGGAAATGAGCACCGTCCGTCGTACGGTATATTTCCCGGTCGTGGCGAAAAGGCTGAAAGAAACGTCCGAAAGAACGATACCGCTCAAAGTCAGCGTGTCGTTTTGTAAATCCCAGTCAATACCGGAGGGAAGATAATCGGCATAGAGAGTATCGGCGTTCAGAACTTCAAATACCACAGGCACTATCGGTTCTCCCTTTACGGTTTCTTGAGAAGAGTTGTCGCTGAGGCAGTTGAGTCTGGGACGGACAATCACCTGACCCGTGGTGTCGGCGGGAATGCCGTCCAGCTCGAACGCTCCGAAATCGGGCGCCTCATCGTTGTAGGCAACGCTCACCGGAGCGGCTTCCACGAGCTCCAGACCGCCGTTCCGGGCTTCCTCCTCCGTCATGAAACGTTCCGGAATGAACTGGACTATGGCTTCCCCTTGGTCCTTGAACACACTGCCGTCCTTGAGGCGGGCGAAACCGTTGTCGGGCAGGGAACCGTCGGCCTGTCGTTCCGCCATGAAATCCTCGGGACGAAGTGAGATGAACTCATTGGAATAATCCTGTACTTTCGCTTTGACTCCTTCCCCGTTCTTTTGCCCTTCCTTATAGGGATAGCAATGGTCGAGCTTGGTCCAGCTGTTGAAATCGGTATTGGGAAGCACGGAACCTTCCTTGTCGGCGGAAAGAAACTCGTGGTTGAGTTTGACAGGCTTGAACCCCACGCAGTTGCGGATGTGCATTCCGCCGTATCGGAAGACGGTGGGGAAGCGGTAGTTGTATTCATTGCCCCATGCGACATTGTTGAACAGATACATACCTTCGTAGGCATTGTTCTGGTCGAAACCTTTGTGGAGATTGTCGAACGACACGCAGTTGCGGACCACGTGAGCGCCGACCGATTGGGCGAATGCCGCGCCGCCCGAACTGCCACCGCCTCCGAGTTTGAAACCGTTGCCGTTGCCTATCGCCTTTCCGTCAGGCGTATAGCCGGCGTGCCAGGCCCAGCAGCTGTCAATCACCACGGGATGATAGACCATGTACAGATCCCAGTTGTCGTCGGAATTGTTCCAGGCACGGCAGCCGTGAAACTCAGTGCCCGGACCCGGAAAGAGCTTGCAGGCAAAACCGTCGGCGTCTCCTCCATCGTCACTGCCGTTGTATGTCCTCAGATCGGCATTGTCGTACGAATCGCAGTTGATGACCCGATTGCCCCGGCAGAACTGATAGCCGGGATTGAACTTGGGCTCGCCCGCAGGAAGCTGCTTGGTCTCCTCAATGGAAAAATCCTTATACATACCGATTTGCAGTCCGGTATCGTTGTTGCCGTAGAAAACGCATTGTTCGACGATGTTGTAGGAACCTTCGATTTTCATTCCGTTGTCTTCGGCATGGCAGAGAGTCAGGCCTTTGAAATGCCAGTAATTGGCCAGATGATTGACGTAGATGCAACGTCCCATTTTGAATTCGGACGAGGTGGTATGGTGCATGGCCGAACCGTCTATGATCACGGGACCGCTGCCCGGAACAGCCCACATATAACAGCGTCGGGCCTCCGATGTCGCTTTGGCCGGAATCTTGATTCTTTCAGAAATCAGATAATGCCCTCCGTAAATCCAGATGGTGTCTCCGGGTTGGCAGATTTCCACGGCTTTGTGGATAGTCAGTAAAGGCGCTTCGGCTGTGCCGGCGTTGGAATCCTTGCCCTCCGTGGACACATAAATCTGGGCCTGAAGGTCGAATTTGAAAAGAAGAATAAGGACCAGGATGCCGAAAAGTCTGAATATCTGTTTCATGGGAGATGATATATGAAGGGTGGAGGTTGAAATAGGCCGGTGGGATGTCACGTTCTCGCACCGAAGATTTTAGTGCCGATGCGGACGTAGGTGCTGCCGTATTCCAGAGCGATCGGATAGTCGTCGGACATGCCCATGGAGAGCTCGCAGAACGAAGGCTCTTCGGCGAAACAGGCAGTTTTGGCGCGGTCGAAACAGTCTTTGAGGCATTGGAATTCGCGGCGGATCTGTGCCTCGTCGTCGGTGAAGGTGGCCATGCCCATCAGACCGCAGATTTGGATGTGGCTCAAGGATTTCCAATGACCGCCTTGGAGATATTCTTCCAGTTCCGTCGGGGAAAAACCGAATTTGCTGCTTTCCATGGCGATATGGATTTCCAGCAGGCAAGGAACGACGCGCCCGGTTCTGGAGGCTTCACGGTCGATGGCCTCGAGCAGCTGCGGCGTGTCCACGGCATGAATCATACTGACAAAGGGGACAATCTGGCGTATTTTGTTGCTCTGGAGATGGCCGATGAAATGCCATTGTATGTCATCGGGCAGGATTTCGTGTTTTTGGCACAGTTCTTGAACACGACTTTCACCGAAAACCCGTTGTCCGGCCCGGTAGGCTTCCTGAATCTTCTCAAGGGGTTGGAATTTGGAAACCGCCACCAGACGGGTGGAGGCAGGCAGTTGTCCGGTGATGGACAGCAGTTCGTTTTGAATAGACATGTCAATGGATTAAACTACGGCAAAATTATGAAAAATATCGAAGAATTCAGAACCTGTTTTGAAATGAT
>JAZRWU010000147.1:0-8347 GCA_045599885.1 Bacteroidales bacterium
GGCGCCCCCCGCCCTCCCTATATCTGACTGCAGGATTATTCCTGATTCCATTGCTGGGCAGCCATACGCTTGTATGAATTGTATCTCCACTGGGCATTCTTGAGAGCTGCATCAAACAGTTCATCGGCCTCAGCAGGATACTGCTTCATAACGGAAGCGTAACGGACCTCACCTTTGAGGAAGGTCTTGAAGTTGTCCCAATTCGGTTCTTTACTGTCGAGCGAGAACGGATTCTTGCCTTGGGCTTCCAATTCGGGATTGTAACGCCACAGATGCCAGTAACCGCATTCAACGGCAGCGGCCTCTTCGGCTTGAGCCTTGCCCATACCGGCTTTCAGACCGTGATTGATACAAGGAGCGTAGGCAATGATAATGGAAGGTCCATGATAAGCCTCAGCTTCGCGGATAGCCTTCAGACACTGACTGTTGTCGGCACCCATAGCGATTTGAGCCACATAAACATAACCATAGGTAGTCGCAATCATACCCAAATCTTTCTTGCGGACTCGTTTGCCGGCGGCAGCGAACTTAGCGATGGCACCAAGCGGAGTCGATTTGGAGGATTGGCCACCGGTATTGGAATAGACTTCGGTATCCAGCACCAGGATATTGACATCTTCGCCGGAGGCAATCACATGATCCAGACCGCCGTAACCGATATCGTAGGAGGCACCGTCACCACCGACAATCCACTGGCTGCGTTTGACGAGGTATTGGCTGAGTTCCAGCAACTGCTTGTTGGCTTCGCAACCGGCAGCCGCCGCTTTTTGAATCATAGGAAGAAGGACGGCCGTAGCGGCTTTCGAAGCATCGGCATCGTTCATACCTTCAATCCACTGCTGAGCAGCTTCCTTGTATTCGGCTGGAGTGGCTTCTTCGGCTATGGCACCCTCAAGCAGAGCCTTGATGCGGGCGCGCATTTTCTTGTTGGCCAACTGCATACCCAAACCGTATTCGCAGAAATCCTCGAAAAGTGAATTGGCCCAAGCAGGACCCTGCCCTTTTTCATTCTTGCAATAAGGCGTGGAAGGAATCGAACCCGAATAGATGGACGAGCAGCCCGTAGCGTTCGAAACCAACTGACGGTCACCGAACAATTGCGAAATCAGTTTGAGATACGGAGTCTCACCGCAACCGGAGCAGGCACCTGAGAACTCAAACAGAGGCGTGGCGAACTGTGAGTTCTTCGGACTTTGACGGATGTCGATCTTATCTTGTTTGGTTTTGACGTTCTTGACGCAATAATCCCAATTGGCGGCTTCGTCCAATTCTTTCTCAAGCGGAACCATTTCCAAAGCCTTGCCGTTCTTGCTGCCGAGGCAGACATCGACACAGTTGCCGCAACCGAGACAGTCGAGTACACCGACCTGCATACGGAATTTCATTCCCCTGAAGGCGGCGGGGGCTTTCATCTCAATCATGTCGGCATTCAGGCCGGCTGCTTCAGTCTCATCCAAAACGAACGGGCGGATGCAGGCGTGAGGACAAACGTAGGCACACTTGTTACACTGCGAGCAATTCTCGGCATTCCATGTGGGGACGAAAGTGGCGACACCACGTTTTTCGTAGGCGGCCGTTCCCAGAGGCCAAGTTCCATCCACACTGTCTTTGAAAGCACTGACAGGAAGAAGATCGCCGTTCTGGGCATTGATCGGACGGACGATTTCGTTGATGAAAGCGGGATCGTCGTTCTTGACGGCTGCGTCTTCAGGCAGATTTGACCAGGCCGGATCGACTGTCAATTGCTTATATTCTCCACCACGGTCGACGGCGGCGTTGTTCTTATCCACCACATCCTGACCCTTCTTGCCATACGACTTGACGATGAATTTCTTCATCTGCTCCACAGCCAGCTCAACGGGAATGACACCGGTGATGCGGAAGAAAGCGCTTTGCAGAATCGTATTGGTACGGTTACCCAAACCGATTTCCTGAGCAATCTTGGTCGCATTGATGTAATATACATTGATATTGTTGTCTGCGAAATATTTCTTGACATGAGTGGGCAGATTCTTGGCCAGTTCCTCGCCTTCCCAAACTGTATTGAGCAGGAAAGTGCCGTTTTTCTGCAGACCGCGGGTCACATCATACATCTTCAGATAAGCCTGAACATGACAAGCAACGAAATTCGGCGTATTGACCAGATAGGTGCTGCGGATGGGGCTGTCGCCGAAACGGAGGTGCGAGCAGGTGAAACCACCCGACTTCTTGGAATCATAACTGAAATAGGCCTGACAATGTTTGTCGGTATTGTCACCGATAATCTTGACGGAATTCTTGTTGGCTCCGACCGTACCGTCAGCGCCCAGACCATAGAATTTGGCTTCGAACATGCCTTCGCCACCCAAAGCGATTTCTTCTTTCTTGGGGAGGGAAGTGAAGGTGACATCGTCCACGATACCGATGGTGAAATGATTCTTCGGCTCTGCCATAGCCAGATTCTCATACACGGCCAGAATCTGAGCAGGAGTCGTGTCGCGCGAACCGAGGCCGTAGCGTCCGCCCACGATGACAGGCTTGTCGGCTTTGTTGGCGAATGCCTCCACGATATCCATATAAAGAGGTTCTCCCGCAGCTCCAGGTTCTTTGGTACGGTCAAGTACGGCGATACGTTTTACCGTCTTGGGAAGAACCTCCATCATGTATTCAGGAGCGAAAGGACGATAAAGATGGACACTTATCAAACCGACCTTCTCACCTTGTTTGGTCAGATAGTCAATCACTTCACGGGCGGCTTCGGTCACTGAACCCATAGCGATGATGACGCGGTCGGCGTCGGCGGCACCGTAATAATTGAAAGGCTTGTATTCACGGCCCGTAATCTGGCTGATTTCCTTCATATAGTCGGCCACGATAGCGGGAACAGCATCGTAATATTTATTGGAAATCTCACGATGGGGGAAGAAAGTGTCGGGATTCTCGGCCATACCGCGGTTGACAGGAGTCTCGGGATTCAAAGCGCGGGCACGGAATTCGGAAAGGGCCTGACGGTCAAGAAGAGGAGCCAGGTCGTCGTTCTCCAGCATCTCAATTTTCTGGATTTCGTGCGAAGTGCGGAAACCGTCAAAGAAATTCACGAAAGGCACACGGCTCTTGATGGTGGAAAGATGAGCCACACCGGCCAGATCCATCACTTCCTGCACACTGCCTTCACAAAGCATGGCGAAGCCCGTCTGACGGCAGGACATGACATCCTGATGGTCACCAAAGATACAGAGCGAGTGAGAAGCGAGCGTGCGTGCTGACACATGGAACACGCATGGCAGAAGTTCACCTGCGATCTTATACATGTTGGGAATCATCAGCAACAGACCCTGCGATGCGGTATAAGTCGTTGTCAGGGCACCTGCCTGCAAACTTCCGTGAACGGCACCGGCAGCACCGCCTTCCGATTGCATTTCCTGAACCAGGACTGTTTCTCCAAAAACATTCTTACGGCCGGCAGCAGCCCACTCATCAACATATTCCGCCATGGTCGAAGACGGAGTGATGGGATAAATGGCAGCCACTTCACTGAACATATATGAAATATGAGCAGCAGCCTGATTACCATCACAGGTCAAAAATTTCTTCTGTTTCATCTGTGTTCTCGTTTTTAAGTAAAATTTTTGCAAAGTTACGAAAAAATACAAGATAATGCTACCTTTGTCGCCGAATAAACAGTTCTTATTTATTATGAAAAAAATTTCCAGTGTTCTATTGACTGCGGCCATGTTGCTCTCCTGCTTTTGGAATGTTTCATGCATTGATCAGGAATACGACCTTGGCAAAGAAATCTCGACCGTCATTTCGGTCGGAGGAGACAGTCTTACCGTTCCTTTGATTGACTGCGGCTTTGTCCGAATCGACCAGCTGATTGATGCAGGAAGCATAGAAATGCTTGAGGCAGATGAGGAGAACGGCTATTCCATAAGTTTGAGAGACAGTCAGATAATCAATGGTTTCGTTTTGAATGAGATTGAGGATTTCGTCTTCAATTACGAGGACAAGGGCGATCCGTATGAAATCTGGTACGCCTCCCAGCAGAGCAAGGTGGAAGATCTGGAAAAATTCCTTCTGGAAGAATTCGGCATTTCCATAAAATTCGCATCGCACAAAGACGAGGTGGTCACCATCGATTCCATCGTCATCGACAATGAAAACAGCTGGGAAATCGATACTGTCCTCAACCTCCCCGAAGAAGTTCTGTCCATCGACAGCGTCACTTTCGACGAGTCCAATCTGGTTGTCAAGGTTGACTTGAACGGGATTCCCGAATTTGCCGGCGATCTCAAGGTCAAAGTCACCGTAGGATTCCCCGACTGCATCCGGGTAAGCGGAGCCAACACCGGCAAAGGAATCTGGGTTTGCGAGAAATCCATACACTCAGGAGACAATTCCGTTTCCGACACCATCCAAATCCAATCCATCCGTGTGGACAATCAGCCTGCCGCGGGGCAATGGCTTTTCGATGAGGATTTCACCTGCAGAATCCAGGCCAACATCAAGGACGTGAAGGTCAAAGTAGGCGATTTGGAAGAAGGATGCCGCATTTCCATCACTCCATATATCAATCTCAGTCATCTGGCCATCAAGGGCGTATATGGACTTATCGATTACAAGACCGGACTTACGTCGATGGATTTCGAGCCGGAATGGCCACAGGAACTGCTTGATGGCGGTTTCCGCACTTCTCTTGCGCCATACATCAAGCTCCAGACCCGCAACAATTTCGGAATTCCTCTGGACATTGATGCTGAAATCACTCCTAAAGACGCCGATGGAGACAAGCAAGGAGACACACAATCTTTCCAAATGAGCATTCCGCGCAGCGAGTCGCCTTTCGGATTCGTCAACAAGGATTTCTATCTTTGCCAAGACGGAAAGAATACTCCGGCCGGATTCCAGTTCATCCATCTTGATTTGGGCGACCTGATTGACAGGACACCGGAAGTCATTACTTTTGATCTCACGGCATCGACCAACAAGGAGCAAAGACATGAATACCTCACTCATTCCGACTATCGGGCCTTCATGAACTATGAAATCGGATCGGCCATCGCTTTCGGAAAAGACGCATTCATACAATACTCCGACACACTGAACATATTCGATGAGGAAAGCGACAATTCATATCTGAAAGCTCTCAACGACGGCGTCAAGATTCTCGGAGAAGTCAAGAACACCCTGCCTCTCAATATGAATATGATTCTGCAACCCATCGACACCGAGGACAGACTTATCAAAATGGAGGCCCCCGTCATATTCATCCCGGCCTGTCGGAATGACGGAAGCGCTTCTGTCACCTCGCTCGATGTGGAGATTCCCAATGAGAACGGCGCCCTTGCCAATATCAAAGGCATCATCCTGTCGCTCAGTCTTTCTTCCAATGAGGAAATCGAGTACTTCCCGCTCAAGCCCTCGCAAGGCATAGAACTCAACCATATCGCCCTGATGATAGAAGGTGGCATCACGATTGACTTGGACGATTTGACTTCTGCTGAGTAGGCACAAGAAAGGTATCAATATGAAACATTTCTCTTTTTTGCGCGGTTTCACTGCCGCCACCTTGTTTCTGACGGCTTTCAGCCTCAATGCTCAGCTGTCGTCTGTCGGTTATTTCATGGACGGAGCCTCCAACCGCTATCTGAGCAATCCCGCCTTGACGCCGGACAATAGTTATCTTTCCTTTCCTCTGATAGGACAATTGGGAGTCAAAGTCCAATCCAATATGGGCCTTGCCAATTTCCTGTATCCCAATCCGAAAGGCAATGATTTCCTGACCTTCATGCATCCGGATATCTCTGCAGACGATTTCCTTTCCAAACTCAAAAAAGACAACTGTTTCAATGCCGGCATCAACGAACAGATTATCGGTTTCGGCATCAAACGTGGCAAATCCTTCTTCGACTTTGACATAGCGCTGCGGACGGATGTCAACGGCAATATCCCGAAAGAATTGTTCGCTTTCTTCAAGAAAGGAATGTCCGACGGCGGAGGTCAGGTCTATGATATACGTCATCTCCATTTATCCGCCATGGCATATTCTGAATTCTCACTCGGTTATTCGAGAGATATCATGAAGAATCTCAGCGTGGGGGCAAGAGCTAAATTTCTCGTAGGTATGGCCGGTGCCAATGCCAACGTGGATCAGCTGAAAATCACTATGGCGCCCGATTATTGGCAGATTCAACCCAAAATCAGTGGAGAACTTTATGTCAATAGCGCCTCTATGACATACAATGAGAAAGGTTATATCTCTGGATTGGAATTCAGCGATGATTACCGGAGTTTCCTTCGCCCGTCCGGATACGGCATGGCATTCGACCTCGGCGCATCCTACACGTTCCATTCCCTGCACCTGAGTGCAAGTATCAACGATTTGGGCACGATACGCTGGAACAAGGTTTTGGGAGCCACAGTCGAAAAGGAAATTGAATACGGAGGATTCAGCAATGTCACCATCGATGGGACCACCTCTATTTCCGACCAGATTGACGGCCTGACGGAGAGTCTGGAGGAATTTCTCGATTTATCCACCATCAGCGAGAACATCCATCCCGATGTCTCATCTTCCTTGAATACGAAAATCCATCTGGCAGCCGAATACGATTTTTTGAATCGGATGCTTTCTGCCGGTGTGCTTTATACTCACCACCATACCGGATTCGGCGGGTTCAACGAATGTATGCTGGTCGGGAACTTCCGTCTGAAAAAGATTCTGCAACTTTCTGCCGGTTACAGTTTTCTGACCGATTTCAATAGAAGTCTCGGTGTGGCTCTCAGTCTTTTCAACACCATCTATGTCTCCTGGGACAATATTCCCATGCACCTTACGCCGCAATATATTCCCATTGACGCCCTTAACAGCACTGTACGCGTGGGCATCAATATTCCATTGGGAGGGAATCATTCAAAAACAGCTTCCGAATCATAATGATGGACTTCGCTGAGAAGCAGCTCCGTATTGACGGGATAAGACGCAAGATGAAGGAAATTCAAGTGGAATCCTGCTTGATTTCCACCCCGGTCAATACGTATTACATTCACGGACAAATCTTCAAAGGCTACACCTTCATCTCACAAGATACGGTGTTCTGCTTCGTGCGTCGGCCATCAGACCTGACCGAAGACCAGCTGGGCATTGACAGTCAGCATTTCGCACACATTCATAAACCGGAACAGATTCCGGACATTCTGTGGGAATCAGGCATTTCCATGCCCGAATCGCTTCTGGCCGAAGGAGAAGAAATGCCCCGCAGTGAATGGCTGCGGATTGAAAAATCATTTCCCAAATCTCTTCTGTTCAATGGAAGCCATGCCTTACGACAGGTCAGAAGCGTCAAAACACCGTATGAGCTGGACCAGATAAGGGAATCCGGACGGCTGCATGCCCAAGCCTATCGGGCGATACCTTCTGTCTGGAAAAACGGCATGAGCGAACTCGATTTTCTGATTGAAATCGAATATCTGATGCGGAAAAACGGTTGCCTCGGTCTTTTCAGAACGTATGGTAACGATATGGAAGCTTTTATGGGCAGCCTTCTTGCCGGAGACAACGCCGCCCAAAGTTCCCCCTACGATTTCGCATTGGGAGGCTTGGGGCATCCGTCCAACCCCATCGGTGCGGCATCCTCTTTTGGAAACAGGAGGGCCATTGAAAAAGGACAAAGCATTCTGGTGGATATGTGCGGCAATTTCACCGGCTATCTTGACGACTTGAGCCGTTGTTATTCTTATGGAAGATTGCCTTCCAAAGCCTATCAGGCACATCAGACCGCCTTGGAAATCCAAGATAGAATCCAGAGCCTGCTTCTTCCGGGACAATCGTGCAGCCAGATTTATGACGAAGCCATCCGCATAGCCGAAAAAGCAGGCTGGCAACATTCCTTTATGGGAAGCCGCCAGCAAGCCCGCTTTGTCGGTCACGGTGTGGGTTTGGTAATCAATGAGTTGCCAATATTGGCACCGCGTATGGGCACTACGCTTGAAGAAGGGATGGTCCTCGCCGTGGAGCCCAAAATCATCGTGGAGGGCGTTGGTGCCGTCGGTGTGGAAAACACCTATATCGTAAGGGCTAACGGAGCAGAGAAAGTCGCCGGTTTATCCGATGAAATCGTGGAATTGGGATGAAATTCCCCTTATCTCAGCGCAGTTTCTGATAAATCTCCACTAATGAATTTTCATTTCCCACATTTCCCGGAAATATCACGTACGGCAGATGGGGAATCCGCGCATCCACCGCTGTCCGGACACATGGGACTCCAGACAATATCTGTCCCAACACTTCCGCTTTCTTCACTTCCAGACCTTTGGTCATGATGTCGTGAGAAGTGATACCGCCCTTGGCTATCAGATACAGAGGACG
>JAZRWU010000148.1:0-2209 GCA_045599885.1 Bacteroidales bacterium
CAGCGTGGCTGACCTGGTACTATCGCAACTGCCCATCGGTCATACGCGGCTGGCGCCCGGCGCAGAACGCCTGCATCCAGTTCACCCGTGAAGGGCAAAAACTCTACCCAGAAAATTTCTTGCCTGACGACCAGAAGGAGAAGCTCAGGGCAAATAAGATGCGCTTCGTCCCCGGTCCCATGAGCGTTATTGAGGCGCCCCTTATCTTAGGCTTTGTCGGGCGGAAGGAACGTACCGGCCATCCGTCCCAGAAGCCGGAGAAGGTCTATCAGCCGCTTATTCAGATGGCCACGCAGGTGGGAGACATCGTGTTTGACCCTATGGCGGGCTCCGGTACAACCGGCGCGGTGGCGCAAAAGACGGGTAGGCACTGCATACTCTGCGATATGAACGCAGAATATATCGCAATGATGGAACACCGGCTGGGTGTCAAGCGCATCGAGCTTTGCTAAAAGAAAAGGATTCCGCATCAGACACCCTTCTCATTTTTTATATAAAAGGAGACTCCACCATGAAAAAGAGAACGATTTTGATTGTCGGCCTCGCTATCGTAACGATTCTTGTGCTGGTTGCCTGCGCCAGCAGCGATGCAAAAAATGCACCGTTCGCGCCCGTCACATCCGACGTGAAATTTGGAGAAGATAATGAAACGATTCTGAAATCCTATGCGGAGCTGGACTGGGAATCGTATGCAGAGCAGCTCTCTATCGCAAGGAGCATCGTCGGCAGCACGCTCTATGAGGATAAGGGTATCAAGGTTAAACTGGTAGGGGCGGGAATAGCAGATCTCCAAATAGAGGTCACAAATAGCAACCCACATCCTGTCTGTTTTTCTTTGGATGGCCCGACGCTGGTCAATGGTCACCCGCTCGCCATCTGCGGAGAGTGTATGTGTGACGGGAACACGACTCAGTCCATGCCGCTCGGCCTGCCGTATGCCGGCCTGGCTGCCTGCAATATAAAATCGGTCACCGCCCTGGACATCAGCGGGAAACTGTGTGCTTTGCAATATGGTTCCAATCTGGATGACAGATTTACCGTTTCTCTCGGCACAGAACCCGAAAACGCTCCGGACGCCCCTTCTTTCACAGCAATGTATAGCGATGCCGTTCGTAAGGTAGGTGTTGTAGGGCTCTATCATCTTAAAGATACAGACACGCTCAATGTCGTCTACTATGTGGCGGATACATCCGGGGAGGGGTACTATCCCGTTGTCGGGCAGTATAACATTAACCAAATCAACCACTATTACTTCGGCGATGAGCTTTGCGGCTGCCCGAACTGCAACAGCGCCCTGTATGTCTCCGAGATCGCACTGGACCAGATAAAAGACAACTCAAACCAGAGAGTTGAGATGCCTCTCAGCAGCATTGATACCATCTCCGTAGATATGCAGATTGCCAAGATAACCTTCTCGGAAGCAGATTCCACCTGGAACATCAGCAGTACAGATGAACCACTGATGGATGGAACCTATACGCTGGCTTAATCACAACCACATATCAATCAAAACAAGAATCACCCTGTATTCGGAAAAACACCCGATGCAGGGTGATTTTATATATCGCAGCTCAAAGAAAATAAACAATTAGGAAGGAGAAGCACCATGAATTTTTCCGGATTGAAAGACCTTATGAAAAATTACCGCGCCGTACCGAACGGCTTCTGTTCACTCCCGTTCATTTCACTCCTCGGCACCGAGCCGGCTGTCTGCTGGTTCAATTATTTTCTGGTGGATCAGCACCGGCGGGACATGACGCGGGATATCAAGGTCCACGATGTCTTTGTCCTGCACGAAGACGGCAAGGTGACCAGCCATCGGCTGTCCGCCATCGTTCGTGCGGAAACCTATGACTTTGCTTATGACGGTGTGCCGGATATGAGCGAGCCGGCAGTATATAACGCCTACCGCCAGAAGCTGGAACAGATCTATGCCGATTTCTCGGAAGAGAAGATGAAATCCCTGCTGATGCTTTCAGAATACGAAGCATATTTCCCGGCTTATATGGCAGCCAATTGTTTTTTGAAAGAACGGTTCCATACAAAAGACAACCGTGATAGCCGCGACATCGCGTTCTTCAAGGCTTCACCCAACTCGGAGGATGTGTATTTCATTGACAATGGCACCGTGTCCCGCGTGCTTGGAAAATCCGATGAGGCGGGAACCTATCACGCCATCTGTCCTTATTGCGGGAACCCCATCCGCATC
>JAZRWU010000149.1:0-1947 GCA_045599885.1 Bacteroidales bacterium
CGTCGAACTCAAGGACAAGGTCGGCAAATCCGGTTTGGGTGCCGAAAACGCTTTGCAAGCCGCCGTGAAGGGTGGGGAAGTGCGCAACGAAGCCCTGCTGGCGCTCCAAATGCTGGGATTCAGCACTTCCGCTTCGGCCAAAGCCATCGATTCCATCTTGTCCAAGCAACCGGCCCTGGCGGTGGAACAATTGATCAAAGCCGCGCTGAAATTGTTGTAAGTCGATTAGATTCAGCATTTTATGTCTATTTCGGGTCTCAAAACCATCCTGTGCGGTCTGTTGTGCCTTTGGGGCACCCATCTGCTGTATGCCCAGGAGCAGACGGAAGAACTCCGCCCGGAAACGGATGCGACCCGAAGCACATCTTTGCCGTATCCGATTCCACTTCATCTTCCGCAAACGGTGGAGGAGAGTCTGCAACCTGCAATGGGAGACCTGAAGAATCCTGAAAATCTCAAGACCGCCGTCGAATACAATCCGGAGGACGGAACTTACCGTATGGTGAGCCGTCTTGGGGAGGAAATAATCTTGTCCACGCCCATCACCCTGACGGAGGACGAATATGCCGACTATTACCGCCGTCAATCGACCGCCGCCTTTTTCCGCGATAAAAACAAGGTTGACTACAGCAAGAAGAAAGAGGCTTTCTCGCTGACTGACATCCAGTTTGATTTGGGAGCCGCTGAAAAGATTTTCGGTCCGGGAGGGGTGCAGTTGCGTACTCAAGGAGCGGTTGAAGTGCAGTTCGGAGCCAAAAACAACATCGTCGAGAATCCGGCCTTGTCGCAAAGGGCCCGTAACCGTACCTATTTCGATTTCGACCAGAAGATTCAGATGAGTGTCAACGGCCGGGTGGGTGACAAGATCAACGTCAATATGAACTACGACACGGAGGCTGTCTATGACTTCGATGCCAAATCCATCAAACTGCGCTACGGCGGCAAGGAAGACGAGATTATCCGTACTCTGGAAGCGGGCAACGTCAGCATGCCGGTGCGCAACTCCTTGATTTCCGGTGCGACTTCGCTCTTCGGTGTCAAGACCGAGCTGCAGTTCGGCAAACTCAATGTGGCCGCGGTCGTCTCCCAACAGAACACCCAGACGTCCTCCGCTTCGATGGAAGGCGGGGCCCAGACTACCAAATTTGAGATTATGGCCGATTCCTACGATGAGAACCGCCATTATTTCCTGAGTCAGTATTTCCGCGACCATTACGATGAATGGATGTCGCGTCTGCCCTATATATCCTCCGGCATTGTCATCAATAAAGTGGAAGTCTGGGTCACCAACAAACGGGCCCGGATGGACGATGCCCGTCATATCGTCGCCTTTGCCGATTTGGGTGAGCCCATGCGTATCCACAACCCTCATTGGCAGGCATCCGCTACGGAAACAAGACCCTGCAATGCCTCCAACTCGATGTATGCGGAATTGGTCGGTCAATATGCCGGGGCCCGCCAGATTTCAGCATCGGCAGCGGTGTTGTCCGAACTGAACGCCTACGGTATTGAAATCGGAGAGGATTTCGAGCGTTTGGAGAATGCCCGCCGGCTCAGTCCCAACGAATATACCCTCAATACCCAACTGGGTTACATTTCCCTCAACACCGCGCTCAATGCGGATGAGATTCTTGCCGTAGCCTTCGAATACACCCAAGGGGGCAAGGTCTATCAGGTGGGTGAATTCTCAACCGATGGTGTGGAATCGCCCAAAGCCCTGTTCGTCAAGCTGCTGAAAGGCACCAACGTGGCTCCGACCTCTCCCGTCTGGGACCTGATGATGAAGAATGTCTATGCGCTGGGGGCCTACAATATGCCGAAAAAGGATTTCCGGCTCAACATCACCTTTCAGAACGACACCGTAGGCACTTATACCGACTATCTGCCTGAAGGCAAGCTGTCCAAAAGCATTCTGTTGAGGGTGATGAATCTCGACCGTCTCAACAG
>JAZRWU010000150.1:0-3932 GCA_045599885.1 Bacteroidales bacterium
GAGGGCTCTATTTGTATAAGAAGCGCCGGATGCTCATTTTGGGGGTCTTCTCAAAAGGCTCATCTCTCAGTTCAATGGCGCTGAGTTGGCTGTAAGAAGGCAGCAGGCGATTGATCCGCTGGCGCAGTTTTCCGCTCCAGTCGGCTGTGGCATCTTCACCGATGCCGGCTTGGCGCAGCGACACGAAATCCACGCAGACCAAAGCGGTCAGTTTTCCTTCCCGATCGAGGACCAACGATTCCAAAACATAATCTTCGGCATTGATAAGTGCTTCAATTTCTTCGGGATAGATATTCTGTCCGTTGGCCGACAATATCATATTCTTGGAGCGTCCCCGTATGAAAATATTCCCTTCCGCATCGATGATGCCCAGGTCGCCGGTGCGCATAAAGCCGTCTTCGGTGAAGAGTTGAGCGCTGGCTTCTTCGTTTTTGAAATAACCGCTGCAGATATTGGTGCCTCTGGCCTGGATTTCTCCTTCGATATGCTCCGGGTCGGAAGAATCTATACGGATTTCAGCGCAATCGACGGCTCTGCCGCAGGAACCCGGAACGAAGCTCTCCCATGAAGCATAGGCCAACAGCGGAGCCGCCTCGGTCATGCCGTAGCCAACCGTGAAAGGAAGCCGCATTTTTTTATAGGCTTTTTCCACCACCGGATTGAGTGCGGCGCCGCCCATAATAAACTGACGGCACTTCCCTCCGAACGCCTTCTGGATTTTCAAGCCGATTTGGCGGTATATCCATGTCGAAATCCAAGGCAGCCTGACAAGAAACCTGATGAGCGGCTTGTCAAGGGCGGGTTTCACGGAGGCTTTGTAGATTTTCTCCATCACCAAAGGAACCGTGCAGACCATGAAAGGCTTGATTTCTCCCATCGCTTTGAGCAGCAGGGACGGAGAGGGTGTTTTGCCTAAAAAACAGATGGTCACGCCGTGGAACAAAGGAAATAGGAATTCGAAAGCCAGTCCGTAGATATGACCCATAGGCAGCATTGAAACCAGTTTGTCTTCGGGACCGCAGGCAACGTTCCGGATAGCGAAATCTATGGTGGCGCTGAAACATTCGTGCCTCAGCATCACTCCTTTGGGCTGACTGGTGGTGCCGGAAGTATAGTTGATGACTGCGAGTTCCTTGTCGTTGTCCTTATTATATATAATGTCGGTTTTCTGCAATCCGAGCGGATGCCTGTGTGCATACAAAGTGGCCCATTGGCCGATGGCTTTTTGGAAAAACTCATCGGTGTAGAGCGGACTGAAGTCGCTGCAGCGGAAAATGGCGCGGATGTCGGGCAGCCCGTCCAGGTGGAGCTGTCGGAAAATGTCAATATCGGTGAACAGAACGCAACTCTCCGAATGGTGGACCAATTGGGCGATGCTGTCCGGACGGAAATCGGATAAGATGGGTACGACAACGCAGCCGTAAGTGTCGGCGGCGAGGAAGGCGATGGCCCAACGGGCGCTGTTTTTGGCGCAAAGGGCTATTTTCTCTCCTTTTCGGATACCGGCTTCGGCGAACAGCAGATGGAATTTCTCTATCCAGACAGCCGTCTCTTCAAAACTGAAACTTTCTCCGTGATAGTCGCAGAGGGCCTCTTTTTCCCAATTTGAGGTAATGGCCCTTTCCCATTTTGAGAAATAGTGTTCCATAATCGGGTATGAATTATTTCGTTGGATGACGGGCAAAAGTAGAGACAGAGGATATTTTTTGAAAAAAGTGTCCGTATTCAGTCGATTTTTGTGATGAAACAGTATAAATTTAAAGAAAAATGCCTGAATGTTGTGATGAAAATACAATTTATATATTTTTGTCACATATCTTTTTATGATGAATATGTTTCCGAAAAGCTTGCTTAGATTCCCTCCCCAGCTTTTGCATTTCCTGGGACTCCCGATTTTCTTTCTGATGTTCGTTTTGTACTACGAACCGGCCACTATTTGCAGAATATTAAGCACAGAGGTGTCTTCTGTTGGTAATGATATGGTGTTCGCATTCAATTTGAGCATAGTTTCGGCCATCATACTGACGGTTTTGGCTATGTCGCGCATCCTTTTCTATCTGCTCCGTGAGGTCTCGGATATGAAGCTCCTATGGTACGTGATTTGGTGCTTCGGGGAGGTTTTTGTGATGACCTGTTTTATCGCTTTGTATTTCTCGTTGATTGATTCCACCTCCAAAACGTATCTCGATTTTTTAGGTCAGCTGTTCACTTGTAATGTGTCCGTCTTGTCATTCCCCTATATCATACTGACACTCAGTTATTATTTGCACGATGAAAAGAACCGTCGTATGGATATCGATGAAGGAAGGCGGTTGAAATTCTACGATTCGCGTCATCTTTTGCGTTTCGTGACGCTTGCCTCTTCCGTCCTGTTTGTGGAAGCGGCTGAGAATTATGTGATTATCCATTATGAGGAAAATGGTGCGCAGAAAAAGTATCAGTTACGCAATACGATGAAGCAGGTGGAAGCCGTCTGTCAGAAGGCAGGGCTGATCAGGGCTCACCGTTCCTATTTGGTGAATCCTACCCATGTGGCACAGTTGAAAAAGGAGAAAAACGGAATGTTTTTCGCCGAACTTGATGCGGGAACAGAACGCACGATTCCTGTTTCCAAAAAGTATTATGAGGTTTTGTCGCAGTCGCTATAAGGAAACGACCTGCGGGTTTTCATCCTCCAGTACGGCATGCGGCCAACCTTCGTTGTCCCAATAGAGACGTCGTATCAGAAGTTTGGAACCATAGTTGAAGTCGCGGTCATAGGCATGGAAAAACAGGTAGTCCTTGCCTTGGATGGAGACTGTAGCTGAATGTCCGACGCCTGGATAGCGCTCGTTGCCTTCCACGACGATGCTGCCTCCACCTTCCATCATGGCCCTTCCGTCTTGGTCAAGATAGGGACCTTTGATGTCTTTGGAACGTCCTACGACCACTTTGTATGTGCTGTTTTCCCCCCGACAGCAGAGGTCGAAGGACACGAAAAGATAATAATACTCACCTTTCCTATATAAGAAAGGTGCTTCGACGGCACCGTTGCCAGGCTCGAAAAGTGCGCCCCGTCGGTCGGGTTTGATGGTGTTGTCTTCGGGAAGGTTCTGAGGCAGAGCGTATTTTGGACGGCAACTCAGACCGTACCATTCTTCCGGTTGGGCCAATGCGCAAAGCGTGCTGTCGAGTCTGACCATTTTGATTCCTCCCCAGAATGAGCCGAATGTCAGCCATCCTTGCCCCTTGTCATCTATCAGGACATTGGGGTCGATGGCATTCCAATTGTCGCGGCCAGGAACAGAGCGCACGAGACATCCTTGGTCTTCCCAAGCATAATCGGGACTGGAGGGATTCAGAGTCTTGTTGACCGCCACACCGATGGCCGAGGAATTTTTGCCGAACGAAGAACAGGAATAATACAAATAATAGCGTCCGTTGTGAAATAGAATATCGGGAGCCCAAGTGTGGCCGCGATAGCCCGGAACGCTTTGAAGAGCCCATTCCGGTGCCTTTGCGAAAACGGGACGTTCGGGTGTCCATTGATTGAGGTCGGGCGAGGAGAGAATGCTCACGCCAAAACCGGTGCAGAACAGGTAGTATTTCCCTTCGCAATAGCAGACCACCGGGTCGTGGACGCTGGGGTGCTCCTTGTCGAAAGACGGCCGCGGTTGGGCCTGAACGGAAATAAGGCTCAAAAAGCCCAGCAGAATCAGCAAAAGGTGTCGGTAGGTATTCATTTCATAACACGATTGAGAAAAATCAGACTTTTTTCCTGCATGATTTTATCATAATAATGAGGTCCGTCAACTATTTCGGTTTGAAAATTATTCTCTTGCCCGCAGTCTTTCCAGACCCTCCGCATCTTGTCGTAGGCCGCTTCCACGCCGGCGACGGGGAATAATCTGTCCCGGCGTCCGTTCATGAAGAAGATCGGCTTGGGGCAGGCG
>JAZRWU010000151.1:0-1961 GCA_045599885.1 Bacteroidales bacterium
CTCACCTCGACCGTGACTGCCGGTATTGTCAGCGCCAAGGCACGAAATCTGGGCATCATCGGCAGTGACAAACCCAAGGATCCCAATAATCCCAATGCCACCATGAGCATAGAGGCCTTTATCCAGACCGATGCCGCCGTCAATCCGGGCAACAGCGGAGGTGCTCTGGTCAATACGAGAGGTGAGTTGGTCGGCATCAATTCGGCCATTGTCTCTCAGTCGGGTGCCTTCTCGGGCTATTCCTTCGCGGTACCCGTCAGCATTGTCCAGAAAGTGGTCTCCGATCTGGAAGATTTCGGTTCGGTTCAGCGGGCGGTCCTGGGCGTGTCCATTGTCACGATGACATCGCAATGGGCCAAGGAGAAGAAGATTGACATGATAGAAGGTGTCTATGTGGCCGGTGTCGAGGAACGCAGCGGTGCGATGGAGGCAGGAATCAAAGAAGGGGATATCATCCTCAGCATCAATCAGAAAAAAGTGGTCACCTCGGCCGAACTGATAGAGCAGGTCAACAAATACCATCCCGGTGACCGCGTTCTGCTGGGATATCTCCGCAACGGTTCAGCCGATACCTGTTCGGTGGAACTGCGTAATCTTCAGGGCAATACTTCGATGATGGCTCAGGCGGCCGGACTTTCTTCCCTGGGCGCTTCTTTCTCTGAGCTCAATCCATTGACAAAGAAACAGTTGAACATCACCTACGGTATTCAGGTGAGTGCGGTCAAAGACGGCAAGTTCAAAGAGGCGGGTGTCCGCAAGGGCTTCATCATCACCAAGGCCAATGACCAGCGGGTGGAATCCGTCGGGGATTTTGAAAACATCGTCAAGAGTCTGCAGGGCCGCAGCGGTTTCGGTGAGTCCGGTCTGTTCATCGCCGGGTTCTATCCTTCCGGAAAGTCGGTGTATTACGCTATTGACCTAAGTGAGTGAAGCATAGATATTATTCATAATAAAAATTCTGTAAATATTTGGGGCGCAGAGAAAAATACTTAACTTTGCGTCCCCAAATTTTGAAAAAAGGATGAGACAGCTTAAAATCACAAAATCCATCACCAACCGAGAGAGCGCTTCTCTCGATAAATATCTTCAAGAGATTGGTCGTGAGGAACTTATCAAGGTGGAGGAAGAAGTTGAACTGGCTCAGCGTATCCGTCAGGGAGATCGCGTCGCTTTGGAGAAATTGACACGCGCCAACCTGCGTTTTGTGGTTTCCGTCGCCAAACAGTATCAGAATCAAGGATTGAGTCTGCCCGATTTGATCAACGAGGGCAATCTGGGCCTCATCAAGGCCGCTGAAAAGTTTGACGAGACACGTGGTTTCAAATTCATCTCCTATGCGGTATGGTGGATCCGTCAGTCGATACTGCAAGCTTTGGCCGAACAGTCGCGTATTGTCCGTCTTCCTTTGAATCAGGTGGGCTCTTTGAACAAAATCACCAAAGCCTTCTCGAAATTCGAACAGGAATACGAGCGCAAACCTTCGCCCGAGGAATTGTCGGAAGAACTGGGAATCCCGGTGGATAAAATCATCGACACGCTGAAAGTATCAGGCCGCCACGTTTCCGTGGATGCTCCTTTTGTGGAAGGAGAAGACAACAACCTGCTGGATGTGCTCGTGAACGATGATGCTCCCATCGCAGACCGTACCCTGATCAACGAGTCTCTCTCGAAAGAGATTGACCGCGCCTTGGCTACGCTGACCGAGCGCGAAAGCGACATCGTGAAGATGTTTTTCGGCATCGGTTGTCAGGAAATGACGCTGGAGGAGATAGGCGACAAATTCGGTCTGACCCGTGAACGTGTGCGTCAGATCAAGGAAAAGGCTATCCGCCGTTTGCGCCAGAACTCACGCAGCAAACTCCTGAAGAGCTATCTTGGCTGATACCGATTCAACCCAAGCGGTTTTTTGTGGAAAAAAAACGTCAACGGACCGACTGCACAGCCGGCCCGTTTTTTTTATA
>JAZRWU010000152.1:0-21100 GCA_045599885.1 Bacteroidales bacterium
TGGACTTTCCGAGTGGATTTTTCCCGTTTTCCGATGACGGATAGCGGGCTATTCGAAGAGGAAAAGGGGGAAAAGACGCCGGGAAGACAGGAAAAGCGCATCGAAATGAGTTTGAATAGCTTGATAATATTTTCATTGGAAGAAATTTAAACAGCTTCTAATCAACAGAACCATCAGTCAACTTATTATGGCAAGCATTTTCAGTCGAATCATAGCAGGAGAGATTCCTTGCTACAAAATAGCGGAAGACGACCGTTTTTTCGCTTTTCTCGACATCAATCCTCTGACGGAAGGCCACACTTTGGTCATTCCCAAGGAAGAGAAAGACTATTTGTTCGATTACGATGACGACACGCTCAAAGACATCATGGTGTTCGCCCACCGTATCGCCGAGGCCCAAAAGAAAGTCATTCCATGTCAACGCGTGGGAGTGGCTGTCTTGGGAATGGAAGTGCCTCATGCGCACATTCATCTGATTCCTCTCAACAAAGAATCGGATATGCTGTTTTCCAATCCCAAACTGGCACTTTCTTCCGAAAAGATGCAAGCTATCGCCGACAGTATCCGCCAAGCTCTGTAATACACGGATTTATGAAGCGCACCGCATTTTTGCTCTTGCTCTTTCCATTTTTCATACAAGCGCAAAACAGTGCGTTTTTTCGAGACTGGTATCAAAGCGGGAATCTTTCGCATTATCTGGACAATCTGAATCCATACGTCTGCTTTGAGCAGGAAACCACAGGAGAGTTCGATTTAGGTGACCGGATGATTTTCTCCATTTCGGGCAATTCCTATCAATGGAACCGGTTTTATCTCGATGGAGTACGCATAGACAGCCGTTTTATGCCGGGTTCCACCGTTTTCCGTCCCGATCTCTATCAGCACGACCTTTATCTGAATCCCTATAATTCATCCCTTTACTTCCAATCCGCGCAAACAAGGAGCAATCAAGTCGGATTCCGATGGAATATGGGCGGTTTGGGCGGTATTTCTCCCGGGACGAAGCAACTTATCAACCTGTTCCATCAAACCGCCACAGAACGGCTCTATCACGAGATTCCGTACCGGAGTAAAATAAATCAGGCGGCCGATTTTCAACTCGGGTTGAATTTTCACGACGCAAAAAACAAGGCATATTATCAGGAATTGGAAGTCCGTTACGCGCAACGTTCACTTACCACCTTCGACCGTAATGGAATCAACGGCCTCCAAACCGAGCCACAATATTTTATCCAGCTTCATGGACAGCTCCCCACATGGGAACGTCTATTCGATAAGGCCGGTTATGCGCTGCACTTTCAAAAAAGGAACGACTTGTATTCCGAATTTTATTTCAACGATAATGAGACCGCTCATTATCAATCTGAAAGCATTCTTCTCCAGGGCAATAGGCAACGCCATGGCAACCGTCTTTCCAGCGGAATACAACTGGCCTCCCACCACGTCTCGCACCGCGAAAGAGAATTTGTCCGCAATCTGGTGGATCAGGATGGAGAAGGATTTGAACCCTGGTATCCGGATGGCACCACCAACGAGTTCTCACATTCCTTGCAGGGAGAGTATTCTCTTGGAGAGTCTTTCCAACTGCAATTTGACTGCTACAACTCACTGCTCTGTTTCCAACCCGAAATCAATTCTTTCAACAACGCCGTCTATGCGCAAATGGTGGATGCACCCGGACAGCCTACAATGGCTTTTCCTCTATACATCTATCACTGGCGGGCACAAGCCTTCCAAACTGGACTGCTTGATAATGTTGTCCGGTTGCAATATGCCAAAGTTCTGAGCCGAAGCGTGGATTTGGAGTTACAGGCAGATGCCTGTTTCGATGCCCTGCTGCTCAACCATCTTCAGCTGGTTTCTCCCAACTGGCAGGCGATGAGCCGATTGAATATCAAGCCTACGGACTGGTTCCGGATGGAGATAGTGTTGGCCCGACAGAGAGTCGCCTATAATTACGACCAGGCTTGTTTCCTATCGGACGATTATCTGAACGGAGATATCTACTATTGGATGGATCATAACGGAGATTTGCGCTTAGATAAGAATGAGGAAGGCGATTTTTTCCGCAGCACGGGAGGACGCCTGCATCAAGTCGACCGGCATCTGAAGCCAATGTCGTATGCCCTGATTGATCTGCCCGTACATTTTCAATTCGGAGGGCACCGCATTTCTTTTCTTCAGACTTTCCGAAAATACTATAACGTCTGGCACACCGGATATGCCGGAAATCCCGAGCAGTTCGGTGAATATGCCGATGCTTCTTCCCTGCTGAACAATGGAGACACCAAACAGGAAATGTTTTTCCTCAAAGACGGACAGGATTTGTCATATCTGGTTTCCAATCAGTATCCCGATGGTATTATGGGAGACAACTATCTCACCAACAGTCCGTTTTATGCATCTTCCATCATTCAATACGAATTTCAGAACAGAAAGAACCGCTTTTCGATAGCCTGGCAATCGTATATGGAAGCGGGCATCTCTTCGTTGGGCAATGGTCCTCTGCACAATAATATCGGAGTGTTGTCTGAAAGCACAGCCAATCCCAACACACATCATTCCACCCTCAACTCAAAAAGTCCCTATCAGGCCGTCGGCCGACTCAATCAAGATAAGGCATATGTGTTGTGGATATTCTATTCAAGACGGATAAACAATCATCTCTCATTTGCCTTGAACGGTAAATTCCGCGATGGACAACCCTTCTGCGGCTTTGATGCAGGATTTTTGAGTGATTCCAAAGGGCAGAACCAATGTGCCGTCCGTCCCTACCGCACCAAAGGAATCAATCCCCTGGATAATGATTTCGGAAGCCGGAAAGATGCATTTTTCAATCTCGATCTCAGACTGACTTATCGTCATTCCATCGGCAATCACCCATGCGAATGGCAACTCAGCGGATACAATCTCTATGATTTCGGCACCGAACTCACAGAATACACCTTCTTCGACGGAATCGGAGATAACCGCAACGCCATGTCGCTCTGCATTCCAAGAGGAATGATATTGTCCATGCGCCTCGGGTTCTAAATCAATTCGAAAGAATAACCTTTTGAGAGACAATACTCAATAAATGGTGCAAGAACAGCACGCATATTCCGTTCACTCTTGATGGAATCATGAAAAACTATGATTGAACCGTTGCGCACATAACGGCAGGCATTGCGCAGAATTTTCCCGGGAGAACGCTTCGGGTTATAATCGCGCGTAATGACATCCCACAACACAATACGATACCGGCCATTCAAAGCCCGGAATTGTGATGGTTTCATCCAACCGTGGGCAGGGCGGAATAAGTTGCTGTCTATCAATGCCGCCGCTTTCTCCACATTATTGAGATAATCCTTCAGATTACAATGAAGACCATTCAGATGGTTGTAGGAATGATTGCCCGTACGATGTCCCCGGTGGAGGATTTCCGCATACAGTTCCGGATGGCGGCTCACATTCTCACCTACGCAAAAGAAGGTCGCTTTGATATGATAAGAATCAAGAAGGTCCAATACCCAAGGCGTTTCCTCGGGTACTGGACCATCATCAAAAGTCAGATAGAGTTTCTTTTCGGCGTGGGACATTCTCCACTTTACACCCCTCCGCCAACGGAATATGACCGGTATCTGTTCAATAAACATATCAGATACGCTGGAACTTGGTCACGTATTGGTTGAACATCGGCATATAATCCTCACAAACCGTTTCATCGTATTGCATACCCAACTGGAGCAGTCTCTGCATCACGTCAAGCTGATAGCTGACCAACTTGATTCCGGCAGGCCAATGGCTCGGGTTCTGGCTGAACACCCAATTAAGCGACTCAACAGCCGTGGCCATCGATTGATGAAACAGTTCTTCCGCTTTGTCTTTCTTGCCCATCTGATAATATGCCTCAATGAAACTTTCCGTTCCGGCCAAGCCAGCATCCACGTAATTGAGCGGGAAAATCGTAGTGGGCATCACCTCAAAGCAACGGTCGATAGCTTTTTCAGCCCGCTCATTGTCACCTTCCTGAACTAGAGCCCTGACCAGAACTCCGAACATCTGACGAAGTGAGCGGCACATACGCAGATTGTTCTCATCAAGATAAACTTTCGGGTCCTGGATATTTCCCCAACGGAACTGATTGACCATATTGTCATACATCTTGTCCGTATCCGTGCAGCGTGAAACCGGAGCAATCTTGTAGATAAGACCTTCCTGAACAAAATAATTCTGATACGTTCTCATCAGCTCAGGATCGACGGTCACGGCGAAATACAACGGACGTTCCCACTTGCCTTCCTGAATCAATTTGAGCAGCATTATCTCGTGTTTACCGAGATAAGTCTTTCCATTGAAGTTGAACTGCATCTGCGGAACCATACGGCTGTACAGTTTCGGATCCACATAATTGTTCTTGATCACCTGAGTGGGATCCACATTGTAATAGAGCTTCCTGGCAGGGATATAATCAATATTCTCCGAATAGCCGGTCACTTTATGGAAACGGGGATCGTCGCTTTCCATAAATGCCATCGCCTGATCGAGGCTGATAGAATCCTTACGGTTGGTGATGATACGCACCACATCGCGATGTCCGTTGCGATACATCGGCTCCTCCCAATCGACCGGGAAAGCGTCGGACTCATAATACGGACGAAGCATCTGGCTGTAGTACCAATCCGTCTGCAAATACGACATATTGCAGACTCTCACATCCGTGCGGACACCTTCCACCTCTTGAAGATACCACAAGGGGAAAGTATCGTTATCGCCATTGGTAAAGATAATGGCGTTTTCCTCACAACCGACCAGATAATTATAGGCGAAATCGCGGCAGGTAAAACGTCCGGAACGATCGTGGTCATCCCAGTTCTCACAAGCCATCAGAGTCGGAACGCCGAGACATAAGATGCTGACAATCACGGCAGCGGCGGCAGGTGGCAGAATCTTCTCAAACAATTTGACGATGGCAGGTACCGCCAATCCTATCCAGATACAGAACGCATAGAATGAGCCTGCGTAGGCATAGTCTCGCTCGCGGGGCTGCAGAGGAGTCTGATTCAGATAAAGGACAATGGCCAAACCTGTCATAAAGAACAGGAAGAAGGTAATCCAGAATCCCTGAGAGCCTTTTCTGCCGCAATTGGCCTGATACAACAATCCGATAATACCGAGCAACAGAGGCAAGAGGTAATAACGGTTGTATGCCTTATTCTCCTTGAGTTGCTGGGGCATGCTTTCCAAATCGCCGATCAGGATTTTGTCGATAAAATGAATACCTGTCAGCCAGTTTCCGGCATGTGACTCGCCCATCGTTCCCTGAATATCGTTCTGACGGCCGGCGAAATTCCACATGAAATAGCGCCAGTACATATAATTGACCTGATATACAAAGAAGAAGCGCAGATTCTCAGCCATAGTGGGTTTATAGACTGTTTCAGTCGTACCGCACTTGTTGTAACGGACAGGAGTGCCCTTGAAATTGGTCCAACTCTTATAGGCGTCGATATGCTCGGGACGTCCACTGTGCATACGCGGGAAGAACATACTGAGTTCATCGGCCATAACCGGACGTTCATTGTATCCGACAATCACATAACGGTCCTTTTCATCGGGAGAGGCCTTGGCCTGTTTTTCCCAAACGGCACCCCGTTTCTGATATTGAGGCACGCAATTGTTGCCCTGACGCTTCCACTTGATCTGAGAGACAAAAGTCTGACCGTACAGCAAAGGAGTCTCGCCATACTGCTCACGGTTGAGATAGCGCTCCAACGTGAACATATTGTCTGGAGAATTCTGATCCATAGGCGGTTGGGCACACGAACGGATAACCGTGACGCCATAAGAGGCGTAGCCGATCAGCATCACCATCAAGGTAAGCAATGTGGTGTTCATCAAACGGATGGACAGTTTCTTGTATGCGAAGACAAACAAGGCAATCAGACCCAAAAGAAGAATCCAAACAATCGCTTTATGACCTACGAAAGGAATACCGGCCAGGACAATATTGAGATATAATGCCAGACGGGCCAGCTTATCGTTTTGAGAATGATAAGTCACCCAAAGTCCGAAGACCAGAGCCGCTGTCATAATCAGCACATAGACAATGGCTCCCGTATTGAACGGAAGTCCGAACACGTTGACAAACAGCAGATCAGCCCATCCGGCCATATTGACGAAACCGGGAACGATGCCATACAGAATGACGGCAATCAGAAGAAAGGAACCCAACAGAGCCAGAATCGAGCCTTTGAGCGTCACATCGGATGATTTCTTGTAATAATACACCAGCACCAAGGCCGGGATACAAAGCAGGTTCAGAAGATGCACACCGATAGAAAGGCCCATCAGATAGGCGATAAACACTATCCAACGTGCCGCATGCGGTTCATCGGCCACTTCTTCCCATCTGAGAATCGCCCAAAACACCACAGCCGTGAACAGAGACGAGAAGGCATAAACCTCCCCTTCGACCGCTGAGAACCAGAATGTATCCGAGAAAGTATAGGCCAAAGCGCCGACCATACCTGAGCCAAGGATGGCAATCATCTGAGCCACAGTCATTTTCTCTTCATCGCGGGCAATAATCTTCCGGGCCAGATGCGTGATTGACCAGAACAGGAAAAGAATGGTCAGAGCGCTGAACAAGGCGGACATGGCATTGACACAACGGGCCACACCCTCGGGTGAGGAGGCGAAATGAGAAGCCATACGACCGGCCAACATAAAGAAAGGAGCTCCTGGGGGATGGCCCACATCCAACTTATATGCCGAGGATATAAACTCACCACAATCCCAGAAACTGGCTGTCGGTTCTATGGTAGAGAGGTAGGTAAATGCGGCTATCGCAAATGCCAACCACCCGAAAATAATGTTCAGTCGTTTGAATTGTTTCATTCTACGTGCAATTTAGCCTTACAAAGGTAATGTCTTTTACATAAACGTACAAGAATTATCACCAAGTATATGATGCTGTTGCCGCCAGACGGGTTTGCCTGCGTCCCGCCATCCGTTCGAGCGAACTGCCCATCTCTTCCCGGTCAGAATAGATAATATCTTTACATAAAATACTGATTTTAATATGGTTGTTCTTATATGTCAGCAATGCGGAATACCCGAATCCCTGACCGCTCAAAGACGAGAAAGGCATAGCTCCAGCCAATTCCGGAGCACTGACATACACGCTGTTGCCATAACTTTCTGTATCAAAGACCGAATATTGGACGGCTGCCGTCAGATGGGCGGCAGGGAATGAATACCGTCCTTGAATGCTCAGAGCCGATCCTTCCGTGCATACTCTCTCAGCCTTGGGGCGCTGTGAGGTGATCAGCCAATTGGCATCCAAAGAAGTACGGACACGCATATTTCCCTGTTTATAAAGCCATTGCAGACGCAATTGTGTTTTACAGGTTTCCTGCAAAGGCACCACTCCCCAGGAGTCTGCCACCGGGACATTGCCGGATCTGCACTTCTCTTTCAATCGGAAAACACACTCATGGTCTCCCTTTTTCCAGACCAGCTGGCACATCCAATCGGTAGAGCGCGAAGGTGCATTGACACCGTATTTCAGCCAAGGATATTCGACCAGGTCAAGATAGGCGGTTAAGGTGCAAGAAGGGACAAGACGGCAGTCCAGCCAAGTGAAGAACCCCCTCTCATTGCTCAGTGTCGAGCCGCAATCTCCGAATGAGGAAGCGTAAGGTGCCTGATAGTATGGACTGTAGCTTCTTACCGAATACATCATAGACCATAATGGATGAGGTGAGTATGCCACGCTCAACAGGAAAGCCGTCTTTCCATGCGCATCGACCGCCAACTCCGAGGCGGCCCGCCAACGGTCATAGACCATACGGAAGTCCGCCGAGGCATTCCAAGCCTGAGAGCCCCTGAAATAGAACTGATTGTAGAGTTTCATTTCAGGACTTTTCAGTTTGTCGTACTGAAAGCCCAGAAAATTCAACGAGCAACGCACATGGTCGGAAGATGCCAGCAGCCGCGCGCCGCACAGATTCTGACGGACAACGGCTTTCTTCTCCAATTCTTTCTGCGTCCGATGCAGACCGTCCTGCTTGAACGAAGCGAATACCGAATCCTGACAGGAAGCGTCACAACGTTGTGTTGAGAGAAATACTGCCAGACGAAGTCTCTCGCGGCCGAAATCCACGGCCGCACCGCGTAAGAATCCATATTCCGAAGTCGAGCCATGAGGCCGGAAAACGGCACTTGGGGTATTCAGCATGGATTCTGCCGAACTCTTCCCGCCAAACATTCCCGTTGACATCACCAAGCCGCTTCCCATGGAAACTTTATAGTCACCCACGACCAGGTTGCGCAACATGCCTCTGTCCTTCAACTGAAAATAAGCCGTCAGGAAATCGGCAGAAGATTCTCCGGCATCCTTTTCCAACGACAGTCCGCACTGCAACAATTTCTTATATTGATAGGAATAACGCAACGTTCCCGACCAAGGGCCTCCAAGATAAGCCTTCGAAAGGGCTCTAAGACTGTCATCCCGTACATATCCGTCTTTATGCTGAAGGATTCCGGCGCTGCGCATCTGACATTGTGAGCGGCCTTTTGTCATCATTTGGCGCCACTCCGTTTTAACATCGCGGGTGGGACGGATGGCATCCTTTGAACCATGATCGGCCATTTCACCGAGATATACAAATGGGCGCACTTTGTCCAACAGCCCTTCATCCCAACCCTCGACCCTCAACAATTCATTCAGTGAATGCAATGGGACATTCCGATACAGGAAATATGCCAATTGCTCCGATTGCCGGAGATTCAACATGGGAAGGCTCTCCAAATCCTCACGAGAGGCATCGTTCAGATTGACAGGATGTTCAAAGAAATATTCCAAAGATTCGAACCATTCCTCCACTTCTTCTTCCGACAAGGTTTCCACCGCTTCTTCCATCCAGCTGGAACAGGCATCTTCCCAATCCGAATCGGAAGTTTCCTGCGCATGAACGGATATCGGCACGAAGACTATCAGCCATATCATCATTTCCGGGAAATCCCATGAAAAGGGGAACATCATCTGTTTCATAACGCAAGAGAAAAAGACATACCGGATGCCGGGCCGAGATTCAAATCCCAAACCAGACACGACAGGAACGATAATGATTTGTATCTCCATTGCATACCACATGATGGCCGGATATTCGGATAACGCACGCCCGTCGTCAGGGACAAACGGAGATGGCCGGACAGCGGCCAAGTCTCAATCATCCCCAGATGGAGAAACAGAGCTTGGCGCAGCTGCTTTGAGATTTTTCCGGCCAGGCACAGATGTTCAGAGACTTCATACTTGACTCCGGCCGCATATTCTGTCGGAAAATTCAGCCCCCGACAACGGCTCAACGTCAGATTGTCAGTCTCCACAAAACAGAGAAAATGCGCCGTCGGACGATAGTATCCGCCTGCCTGAACCTCTCCCGCGATGTATGGACTTTCTTCCGGGCATACGAAACGACAGACAGCACCCGCCAGACGGACCGTCCAACACTCACCCAGTTCATAATTGAGACCCAAATCCAAACATTGTTCTTCTGTTATCCAAGCAAGTGAACTGCCACATAAAACATCTACGGAGCCAATGGGAAGCGCGATTTCAGATTTGACACTCCAAATGGCGTTCTCTTTTCCGCTATAAGAAGATAAGTATTGTGCGGTCAGCCAAAAATGCTCTTCCGGGCTCAAATGAGAGGCAAAAACAGGAATCGCCCCGGCTGCCGCATCGGACTCCACTCCTCCTGACCAACAGGAAACAACGCGATTTTGAGCCGACAGGACTGCCATGGACGGTACTAGGCTCAACCATAGGACAGACAACCACCTTGGGAACGGACAACATTTTCTCTGTATCATAGTAATGGATATATTCTGACGAACGCAAAACTATGCATCAGAGCATGGTATTTCAGGTCATAAAAGTGGCCATTTTCCACCCGCAGTCATTCATTTCAATCCTTGAGTCTTGATTCCACAATTTTTTGCCAGGTTCTCAGCTTTAGCGTATTTTTGTCCCTATGTAACAATCCGCCGGACAGTTCGTCTATGTAATGGGAGCTGTTCGGATTTCATACAACAACCATAGAACCTGTTTTGAAATGATTTCCCGGTGATTTGATAGGGATTTTGAGGCGGATTCGGGTCATCGTTGAGCGAGCATAGCGGGCTATGCGAGCGAAAGGATGGGCCGAAGCAGACCAAAAGACCATAAAAGCAGCGGAATAACAGCGTCATAATAATTATTTTGAAAGAATTCAAAACAGGTTATAGTATTATGGTATTTTCGGCTTTTGAATGAAAGGATTAAAACGGATATGGCTTGGCACGGCTCTGGCTTGCTGTCTGAACATGACAGCCCAGGACGGACTTACGGCGACAGAAAACATCACTCTGGCGGGTATGACTGTTCCAGCCGTCATTGAGAGCAATGGCGACACGATTCCATACGTCGCTCTCCGACCGTACTATCTGTACGGGCCTATCCGATTCACCAGCCGCAGCGAATACAGGGCCTACCAAAAACTGGTCCGTGATGTCAAACTATGCCTGCCGTTAGCCAAAATCGTTGCCAACACCATCATTGAGACGACGGAATACCTCGAAACTCTCCCCGATGACAAAGCCAGAGACAAACACTTGCGCCAACTTGAAAAAGATTTGATCAAGGACTACGAGCCCCTCCTTCGCCGTATGACCTACAGCCAAGGCAAAGTTCTTCTCAAATTGATTGTCAGAGAGTGCGATTCATCTCCCTACGAAATCATCAAAGCCTACATGGGCGGTTTCGTAGCCGGATTCTGGCAAGGTGTGGCCAAACTTTTCACTGCCGACCTCAAAACAGATTACAATCCCCTCACCAAAGACGTATTGATTGAGCGCATCGCCATCCAAGTGGAACAAGGCCAATTGTAATACCGTATCTTACAGACCGAATGCCTGCTTGACACGCTCTTCATAATCCAGTTTTTCCCAAGTGAAAAGTTCTACCTCCACTTCCTTATCGCCATTGTAACGGGAATGGAAATGCTTGATGAGGGTTTGAGGAGTACGGCCGAAATGACCATACGAAGCCGTTTCCGCATAAATAGGATTGCGCAGTTTCAAACGGTCCTCAATAGCCTTGGGACGCATATCGAAAATCTCCGCCACCTTTTGTGCGATAGCCGCATCGGTCATAGCCAGCTTCGACTTGCCAAAGGTATTGACAAAAATACTGACTGGCTCAGCCACACCGATGGCATACGAGACCTGCACCAATACTTCGTCCGAGACCCCGGCGGCCACCAGATTCTTGGCAATATGACGGGCAGCATACGCGGCAGAACGGTCCACTTTAGAAGGATCCTTGCCGGAAAAAGCACCGCCACCATGAGCACATTTGCCGCCATAGGTATCCACGATAATCTTGCGTCCGGTCAAACCTGTATCACCATGAGGGCCGCCAATGACAAATTTTCCCGTCGGATTGACATACAGAATACAATCATCATCCAAAAGCGACATGATTCTGGAATCCGATCCGAAAACGCGGGGCAATAAATACTGACGGACATCCGAACGGATTTTCTCCAACATGGCCGCATCCGCTTCGTCCTGAGTCATAAGGACAGTTCCTGCCTCATTCTTATCTCCCACATGAAGAAATTCATCGTGCTGGGTGGAAATGACAATGGTATGGACACGGACAGGTGTTCCGTCTTCCGCATATTCTATCGTAACCTGAGCCTTGGAATCCGGACGCAGATAGGTCATCACCTTCTGTTCTCGGCGGATATCTGCCAGGACATTCAACAGACAATGTGAAAGTTCCAGAGGCAAAGGCATATAATTCCCAGTCTCACAACAAGCATATCCGAACATCATACCCTGATCTCCAGCGCCTTGATTCATAGGGTCCTCTTTCGCCACACCATCGACACCCCGGTTGATATCATCGGACTGTTCATGCAAAGCAGAAAGGACACCACAAGAAGCGGCATCAAACTGATATTCGCTTTTAGTGTAGCCGATTTTAGAAATCACCTGACGGGCCACTTCCTGAACATCGACATAAGTCTCCGTTTTCACTTCTCCGGCAATAACCACCTGACCAGTCGTGACCAATGTCTCACAAGCGGTTTTCGACTGCGGGTCGTATGCGAGAAAATAATCGACCAAAGCATCAGAAATCTGGTCAGCCACTTTGTCGGGATGACCTTCCGACACAGATTCAGAAGTAAACAAGTAATTCATTTTTTAGCATTTTTAGAACCTGTTTTGAAATGATTTCCCGATGATTTGATAGGGATTTTGAGGTTGATTCGGGGCTTCGTTGAGCGAGCATAGCGAAGAATTCAAAACAGGTTCTTACTGTGGTTGCAAGCAGAACAAATCTGTCCACAAATCCGCATTCTTCATTGGACTTTCTATTTCAATTATTCTGTAAAACCGGCGACCAGATTGCGGTCTCCAAAAGCATTATCCACGCGACCGACCGGTATCATAAATTTATTCTCGGCCACCCAAGGCAAAGCATAAGCAGCTTTACTGCGGGGGTAAGCATGCGGCCACTCATCAGCTGTCAATTCATACTCGGGATGAGGCGAATTCTTAAGGACATTGTCCACCGTATCGGCCTTTCCTTCTTCCACTTCGATGATTTCGTTGTATATCTGAGTCATCGCCTCCACGAAACGGTTCAATTCGGCCAGGCTCTCGCTTTCCGTTGGTTCTATCATCAAAGTACCATGAACAGGGAACGACAGCGTCGGAGCATGGTAACCGAAGTCCATCAGCCGTTTGGCGATATCCGATTCGTCGATGCCGGCACTCTTGAACTTATGGCAATCCAATATCAATTCGTGACCGACACGGCCTTGAACGCCCGTATAATATACACCGTACAGAGGGCCAAGACAAGCTGCCAGATAGTTGGCGCTCAGAATAGCCACTTCGGTAGCACGCTTCAATCCCTGAACACCCATCATCAGGAGATAACCGTAAGTAATCGGTAACAGCATCGCACTACCGTCGGGAGCTGAAGCCACCGTGATGCCTTTGATTTCAAAACCGTTGTCACAAGGGTGCCCGGGCATATAAGGAGCCAGCTTCGCATTGCAGCAAATCGGGCCGACTCCGGGTCCGCCACCACCGTGAGGCATAGCGAAAGTCTTATGAAGATTGAGATGGCAGATATCCGCCCCGATGAAACCCGGAGAAGTGAGTCCGACCTGAGCATTCATATTGGCACCGTCCATGTAGACCAAGCCACCGTTTTCGTGGATAATCTCGCACATACGGCGGATTTCCGCCTCGAAAATGCCGTGTGTGGAAGGGTAAGTGATCATACATCCGGCAAGATTATCGGCGTTCTCACGGGCCTTGGTTTCCCAATCGTTCAAATCGACATTGCCATTTGCATCGCAAGCAACATGAACTATCTGAAGACCAGCCTGTTGAGCACTTGCAGGATTGGTTCCATGAGCAGAATCGGGAATCAAAACACAATGACGACTCGCTTGATTCTGAGCTTTGAAATACTCCACTATAACACGGAGACCGGCATATTCACCTGCCGCACCCGAATTGGGCTGGAGAGAACAAGCCTCGAAACCGGTCAGGGCACAAAGCATTTCTTTGAGAATGACTATCATCTCACGATAACCTTCCACCTGATCCGCAGGAGCGTAAGGATGGATGTTGCAGAATTCGGGACGGCTCAAAGGTAACATTTCGGCGGCGGCATTGAGTTTCATCGTACAGCTTCCCAACGAAATCATAGAGTGGGCCAACGAAATGTCCTTACGTTCCAACTTCTTGATATATCGCATCATATCGCTTTCACAACGATAACGGTGGAAAACGTCCTGTTTCAGAAAATCATCGCTGCGCAAAAGGCTTTCGTCGAGCGAGCAGATGTCTTCCCAAATCTCGTTTCCAACAGGAACGGGAGAATTACCGGCCGCTTCCGCAAATGCCTCAATCAAATCTGAAAGGGCGTTTTCATCAACGGTTTCGTCCAAACTCAGCATCACCGTACCATCCGGAAGATAGAAGAGATTGATTTCACGATCCAAGGCCTCGGTGCGCAACTTTTCAGGTGATACGCCTTCGGGAAGGATAATATGCAAAGTGTCGAAATAGGAAGAATTCAACTGTGAATAGCCATAGACTTCGAGCGCATCGGCAAGGTAGGAAGTCATTCCATGAATGCGTCGGGCAATGGACTTCAAGCCTTCAGGTCCATGCCAGACAGCATAGAAACCAGCCATATTGGCCATAAGAGCCGATGCCGTGCAGATATTGGAAGTGGCTTTCTCGCGTTTGATATGCTGTTCGCGGCTCTGCAGAGCCAAACGATATGCCGGACGGCCCTGAGCATCCTTGGACAGACCGATGATACGGCCGGGGAAGAAACGTTTATATTCGTCCTTTGAGGCGAAAAAGGCTGCAGAAGGGCCGCCGAATCCCATAGGAATACCAAATCGCTGCGTCGAACCACAGACAATATCGGCACCGAAATGGCCGGGCGCCTTCAGAATGACCAAAGACATCAGATCGGCCACCACGGCCACCTTTACTTCCTTGGAATGCATAGATTCAACAAAAGCCGAATAATCCTCGACATTACCTTCGGCATTGGGATATTGAACCAAAGCGCCGAAATATCCGGCATCCGGTTCAAAATCGGCATAATCACCCATTTGCACATCCATTCCCAATTGAGAGCAACGCGTTTTGACTACGGCGAGATTCTGTGAAAAGACAGAACGGTCGACAAACAGCTTATTGGCACCCGCTTTTTCTTGCGCTCTGCTGCGGAGATTGAACATCATACGAGCAGCTTCAGCCGCCGCGGTCGCCTCATCGAGAAGCGAGCAATTGGCCAAATTCAAGCCGGTAAGTTCAGAAATAAGGGTTTGGAAAACAAACAACGCCTCCAGACGGCCCTGCGAGATTTCAGCCTGATAAGGAGTATAAGAAGTGTACCAGACCGGATTTTCGAAGACATTACGTTGAATGACGGCAGGAGTAACACTGCCGTACCATCCTTGACCGATATAAGAACGGAAAACCTTATTCTTGGCCGCCAGTTCAGCCAAATGTCCGGCGAACTGGGCTTCAGAAAGAGCATCAGGGAAAACCTCTTCCAAGGCCTCTTCCTGAGTTTGGGAGAAACGGATGTTCTGAGGAATAGCCTCCGACACGAGCTGTTCGAGATTGTCAAGCCCTAATTTGTTGAGCATGAGCTGCTCTTCATCTTTCTGAATGCCGATATGCCTGTCGGCGAATTGAATCTTGTCCATATAACGCATAAATATGCCACAAAGATAAACAAAAAGGGATTCAGGAGCAAGAGACAGATACATTATTGACAGACTGCAGACACATGGCAAAACGGGGAATCGGAAAGAGTGCGGATGTGCTGGAGGGGCCGAAAAAGAGGGGCTGCCCATCGGGCAGCCCCTCCAATTTATCTGAAGCAAAGGTCCGAAGACCTTTGCGTTGATTCAGATTAGAGAGCAGCGCTTTCTGCAGAGGTCAAGCAGGTAATGTTACCAGTGCACTTGATGTTGCAGATGTCACCAATCTTGACATAGACATTGTAGGTAGTCTTGATCTGCTTCATCAGCTGAGTACCTTCGTTGTCCCACTTAAGCATACCGAAGTAGAGACCTTCGTTGTACGGAGTCTTCTGGATGAAGTTCAGACGCTCGTCGGTAACGTTGTTACCAGTGTTGATCTGCTCATACGAGAAGTTGAAGTCAGAAGTTCTCAAACCGTAAACTTCATACGCGAAGTCGGTAGCCTTACCATTTTCGAAGATGGTCTTGCCGTTGATGTCCTTGATGACGAACAAGTTGTCAACCAGAACGCTGTCAACCTTGTAGCTGAGAGTCTTCATCGTTACATTCGGAGCTTCGAAAGTGAACGGGCAGATGAAACGTACTGCGTAGTTATATTCGCAGATGTTACCATTGCTCAATTCAGTGAAAGCTGTGATGACATAATCGTTGAAGAAGCTGGTGACCTGACCGACAACGATGTCAGGATATTCAGTGCGCTTACTGTGGTTCGCAGTAGAAGGTTTCAGATCTTCGATCTTGGCACCCGTCTGCTCGATACCCTTACCTTCTCTGGTTTCCTTAACAGAAAGGATAGTACCGTCTTCTTCAATGTTCGGAAGGATGAATTCAAGTTCCTTACGGTTGTACTGTGATTCTTCATCTTTGAGACCTTGGGTTTCTGCAATGTAGTCAATGTAGTAACCAAGTTCTTCGCTACCGAAGTGTTCGTTGATGGCCGAACGCATATCCCACTTAACCTTAGGTTCGGGTTCGGGTTCGGGTTCTTCGCCAGGTTCATAAACGTGGCGTTCCCAATCTTCACCGTTCCAATAAATCCAACCGCGATCAGGGCCTGTCCAGAATTCGAAACCGTGGCCTTCATCCGTGCAATAGCGCGTGAAGTAACCAAGACGGTAGATGGCATTCTGTTCCGTCCAGTCAGATACAGGACGTCCAACGACAGAGATGTACTTCAGTTCTTTGTACTGAGGATTCTCAGGATTGTACAGATAGTAATCGTTGATCGGGAGGATGTTCCAGTAAGCATCGCAATCGTAGCTGATAGCATAGTTGAAAATAACGACGGCGTTCTTGTCGCGGCTGTTGTTCTTAGCCTCGAAGATGATGGCAACCGTACCCGTAGCCGATTCGTCGATGGCAGGAGTGATATAGAACATCTTGCTTCCAGTGTTGTAAGCAACAGCTTCATCCTTGTCATCTGAGTTATAATACTTGGCACCATAATATCTTTCCTGGAAGGTAGCATCGTCGATACCGAAGTGTTCGAGGATACCCTCATAATCGATGGCGGTATCTTTCTTCAAAGTGGTATAATCCCAAGCAGCGTTGATGATTTCAACAGTATCGGTGCCAAGAGGTTCACCCGTGATCTTAATACCAATGCACTGAGCGGCCATCAGGTTGTTGTTGACCTTTGAATAGGCAATCACCTTAATCTGACGGTCAACAGACTGTACGTCAACTGCTCTAACGATACCATCTTTGAGAGTGGCATACGTAGTAGGCTCAAGACAGAAGTCATAGCTCGGAGTAATGCTCAAAGGATATTCAGTAAGAGCCTTTTCAATTTTATCGGCGTAAGTCTCAACAAAATCTTCAAGAATCAAGGAATCCTTGTAGCTGAAAGAAAGTTCAGTGGTGTCGCACTTGAAAGGAACAACCTTACCACCATCATATTCTTTCTTGTTGATGATGCTGTATTTGCTCAAAGCCTCAGTCTTAACGAAAGCATAGTCAGAAACGATTTCCTCGTCATAGTTCTTGTCATAAGCCTGAAGAGCGACAATCGTTCTTTCAACTTCCTTGTTGGTGTTGTGCTTGCTTCCGATGGTTCCGAATTCAACAGCCTTCTTGGCGGAGATAGTGAATACCTGACCGAAATCGCCATCATTCTTCGGGCCTTCAACAATACTGATAAGGTCAGAAGCATCACCGGCAACACGGGTGTACTTAACGTCAACAGGACGGTTGATGAAACTCCATTCAACCTTGCTCAGATCGGCGTTGGTCGGGTTGACACGATAGGTAACCTTGGCTTGTCCGTTGGCCACGAAAACAGGAGCCTCGGTGTCTTTGGTACCAGCGCAAAGACCGGGTTCTTGCGGTTCTTCAAGAGCCACATTGGTATAGAGAGAGTAGAGTTCAATCAGACCCAGACCGTCCGTCATGACAACGGGAACGAAAGCCAGAGACTTGATGGAACCAGCCAACTTGATGGAAATACCATCTTCAGCACCTTCTACGTTGAAGAAAGTAAGATAACCACTTTCAGTATCATAGATAGCGGTGATGGTACCCAGCGGCAACCACTCTTCTTCGCAAGCTTTCTCTGCTCCGGTGTTAGGATCTACCAAAATCCAGAAACCATAATTCTCATCTTCTTTGTCGGTGCAAGGATAGTAGAAAATACCGTCAAGACCGTTAAGGCCGTTAAGGCCGTCCTGACCGTCAGCACCGGTAAGACCGATTTCACCCCTGTCACCTTTTTCGCCTTGGATACCTTGGTCACCCTTTTCACCTTTTTCACCTTGAGGACCTACAGGACCCTGAGGACCAGTAGCACCAGTCTCACCCTTTTCACCTTTTTCACCTTGAGGACCTACAGGACCCTGAGGGCCAGTCTCACCTTGAGGACCTACAGGACCCTGAGGGCCTACAGGACCTTCAGGACCTTGAGGACCTTGAGCGCCGGTTTCACCCTTTTCGCCCTGGTCGCCCTTGTCACCCTTTTCGCCCTTGGCACCTTGAGACGGCTTACCTGAATCTACGCCATCGCAGAACCAGTTGCCATTCTCACCAATGGACCAAACAGTACCGGGATCGCCTTTTTCACCTTGATCACCCTTATCGCCCTTGGCGCCGTTGGAGAGGTCAAAGTAGCTACCATCGCTCATAGTTACGCGGACACCATTGGCCGTAGACGTCACGTCAGTAATGAGCTTTCCGGCGTTGATGTCAGCCTGGAGATCGGCAGCTGTCTTCTCAACTTTCGAGAGACGACCGTCCAGAGCTTCGATGTCTGCGCCGTAGTCTTTGCTACAACCCGCAAAAAGGATTGCGGATACAGCTAATGCTCCGAAGAACATTGCACTAACAAACTTTTTTCTCATAGTTTTTTAGTTAAAATTAATAATATGTTATATAACACAGAGTTTCTATAACACGATTAACCGTTACTCGACAGTACCGGCTATAAAATCGGGGCAAAATTGTAGATAATTTGGAAAACAAACAAATCTTTTTTTAGTTTTTTTGCGCTCCAACCGATTTTTTTTGAGGTTTTTCTTCAAAATAACAACCTGAAGGAGCGATTACCGCATTGTTCCGCAAAATATCACTCCCCCTCTTCCTCATTGACAATCGGTTTGGAAGGGTCGATGAACATAAAGATAACCGCACTGACAATCAGCATCACTGCGATAAGATACAAGGGAAGATTGTAGTTGTCCGTAGCTTTCACCAAATAGCCGAACAAGGTGGCACAGACAAAACCGCCCAGATTGCCGGCCGTATTCATGGCTCCCGATACCGCTCCGGCGTATTTCTTGCCCAAATCGATACAAAGCGCCCAGGCACTCGGCAGCATCAGGTCTATCACTCCGAAACAGAGCGAGAGGAAAACAAACACCTGAAGTTTTCCGGGGATGAAAGCCGCCAGGAACATAAACACCGCCGAGACCGCCAGACTGGCCGAACCGAGCGCCTTGCGCCCTACTTTCAAACCATAACGTGCCGTCAGATGGTCGGTCAGGTAACCTCCGCTGATGTTGCCTATCATGCTCATGACAAATGGTGCGGCAATGGCATACGTAAGCTGCGACTTGTCGAAGCCACGGCCCAATTCCATAAAGGTCGGGAACCAGGAAAAGAAGAACCAACTGCCGAAAGCATAAAAGAAATACATCGAGAGGATGAGCCAGAACTGCTTCGCTTTCAACAGCTTTTTCCACGGAATCGACACCTTTCCGCTTTTGACGGCATCCAATGCCGCCGGCGCCTCCGCCAATTCATCCGGACGGATACCTCTCATTTGAGCCGGCTTATTGCGATAGAACAGATACCACACCAAAGCCCAAAGCACTCCTACAGCACCTAATATATAAAAAGCCGGACGCCATCCGAGATGCGTGATGACAGGAATCACGATAAAAGGCGTCAGAGCACCGCCCATACGGCTGGCAGCCCATACAAATCCTTGTGCTTTACCCACTTGACCTTTGGGGAACCATCGGCTGATTACTCCGGTGGAGCATGGGGAGGAACCGGCTTCGCCCACACCGAACATCAGCCGGATGAGCAAAAGCGAGACAAATCCGCCGGCCAGACCGGTAAAACAGGTGAAGCACGACCACCAGAGGACAATCAGGGCCAGCACGGACCGATGGCCGCACTTATCGCCCAAAGCGCCCAAAGGTATCTGCATCAGGCCATAGGACAGTATGAAAGCGCTCAATATCCATCCCCACTGGTCGGCAGAGAGATTCAGATCCTGCATAATGGCCGAACCGGCCACGCTGATATTGATGCGGTCGAGGAAGGTCACGACCCCCAACAGCACCAGCATAATCAATATGATTGTTCTTTTTCTCATAATCGTAAGAACCTGTTTAAATTTGTTCGATAGAGATTTTTCTGGACTTTCCAAGTGGATTTTTCCCGTTTTCCGATGACGAATGGCGGGCTATTTGAGCAAAAGGATGGGCGGAACCGACAAACAGCTTCTTAGATGCGGCCTGTTTCCTGGAGGAATTTCTTGAGTCCGAGCACGCCGGAGACGGGACTGGAAAGAACAGGCTTGCCCGTCAGTTCTGCCAGTTTTTTCTCCATCCGGGCCATGGACCCCTGAGCGAGGACGAACAAATCCACTTTGTCGGCGATTTTCTGTGCGGCTTCAGCAATCAGGCGGTCGTGCGTGGCACCGTCACCCGATTGTCCGGCCTGAAAGGCACCGGCTGCCAGTCCATCGACCAATTCCACTTGGCGGCCAGTCTCTCGTGCGGCTCTTTCAAGCAGACGGCGGGTCGGATCGAGTGTGGTCGGAAGCGTGGAAATGACGGCAATGCGGTCGGCCTTGCTGACAGCCTCAACGGCCATGGGATAATCGATGCGGAAGACGGGAATCGGCGCAATCTGATTGCCCAAATCGGCGATGTCGCCCACAGAGGAGCAGCAGTTGAAAACAACATCCGCGCCCGAATCGGCGGCGGTCAGATAATACGAAAGCAAACGGCGACGCACAGCGGGAGTCACCTGATCGTTGGCTATCACTTCCTGAATCAACGTATCGTCAGCGATATGATTCAATTTCACTTCGGGGAGATATTCCTTGAAAATCTCTGTCAACGGAGCCACTAAGGCCATTGCCGTATGGACGGCTACTACTCTTACCATAATCGTGTATTGTATTAAGAATCTGTTTAAATTTCTTCCAATGAAAATATTATCAAGCTATTCAAACTCATTTCGATGCGCTTTTCCTGTCTTCCCGGCGTCTTTTCCCCCTTTTCCTCTTCGAATAGCCCGCTATCCGT